>CAYZMV010000016.1:0-13405 GCA_964479635.1 uncultured Clostridium sp.
ACAAAAGAATATGCAGATAATATATTATCAAATCTTGAAACAGCAATAAACAATGTAAGTGTTTCGTTAAATGAAGCAATAAAAACAATAGAAAACAATAGAAAAGAACTAAAATAATAATAAAAAAAGGAAGTCAGAAATTAAAATGGAAGTCAGAAAATTTAAGATTTCCTACGAATTTCTGGCTTTTTTGTACGATAAGGAGAAACAAATGCCAAGAGGAAAAAGAAGTAAAAAGAAAAATAAAAATAAAAATAAATTAGATTTACAAGTAGTTACATTAATTGTTGTGAGTGTATTATTAGCAGTTTTAATATACAGTAAATCAGGATATATAGGAGAAACATTAAGCCCAATTTTAGGCGGAATTATGGGCTTTATAAAATATATAATACCGATTGGAATGCTTATAATGGCAATTTTTTTAGCGTGTAACGAAGAGAAAGAAAGCTTTTGGAAAAAAATATTGCAATATGCGGTTCTTTTATTGTGTATAACAACAGTAATGACTGTTATACAAGTTATGCAAGGAAATTTAGATGTATCACAAGAATTTGATGTAATAATTTCTGAGGCATATAATAAAGGAACAAATAATATTGGCGGAGGGGCAGTTGGAGCAATTTTTGGCATTACACTTATAAAGTTATTGGGAAAAGTGGGAACAATAATATTTGCCATAGGTGTAGCATTAATTGATTCAATATTCCTATTTGGTATAAAACCAGCAGAATTACTAAAGAAATATATAGAAGAAAAAAATGAACGAATTAAAGAAGCAAAACTCGAGAGAAATGAAAGAATAAAAGAAAAGCAATTAAATATAGATGATATTTCTGTTGATAATGAAAAAAGAAAAAAGAAAAATGTTGAACCACTTGAAAACAACTTAATAACAGAGGATGAAATTAATATAAAAATTGCAGGTAACGAAAATAAGCCATCAGAGCATCAAGAGGGATTATTTAAAAAGCAAGAAGAAATAAAAGAGGATAAATCTAAAGAAGTTTTAGTACTAGAACATACATTAACAGTAGAAGACGAAAATTACGAGTTCCCTCCAATAGATTTTTTAAAACAGGGTAAAGCTGTAACAAAACTTGGTAAAAAGGCAGTTACAGATACGGCAAATAAATTACAAAAAACATTATATAGTTTTGGTGTATCGGCTAAGGTAGAAAATGTTTCAGTAGGACCTTCCATTACAAGATATGAGTTAAAACCTGCGGAGGGAGTTAGAGTTAATAAAATTGCAAATTTGGCAGATGATATAGCTTTAAGCCTTGCAGCAGAAACAATAAGAATAGAAGCACCTATTCCTGGTAAACATACTGTTGGAATTGAAATACCTAATAAAGAAAAAGAAATAGTTGCATTAAGGGACATAATAGATAGCAACGAATTTAGAACAGCAGAGTCAAAGCTATCGTTTGCATTAGGTAAAGATGCAGCGGGAGAGGCTGTTGTTACAGATATTGCAAAAATGCCACACGTTTTAATTGCAGGAAGTACAGGTTCACGGAAAAAGTGTTTGCATTAATACATTAGTTACTAGTATAATATATAAGGCAAAACCTAGTGAGGTAAAACTTGTAATGGTTGATCCAAAAGTGGTTGAGCTTTCAGTATATAATGGAATACCACATTTATTAATACCAGTTGTTACAGATCCTAAAAAAGCAGCGGGTGCACTGGCCTGGGCTGTGCAAGAAATGGTAAACAGATATCATTTGTTTGCAGAAAAAAATGTAAGAGATATAGCAGGATATAATGAAGCACTAGAAAGAGAAGGAACAGAGGGGAAATTACCTCAAATAGTAATAATAATAGATGAACTTGCTGATTTAATGATGGTTGCAAAAAATGATGTTGAAGATGCTATCTGTAGACTTGCTCAAATGGCAAGGGCAGCAGGAATGCATTTAGTAATTGCAACACAAAGACCATCAGTAGATGTAATTACAGGTATAATCAAAGCAAACATTGCAAGTAGAATTTCATTTGCAGTAACATCACAGGTTGATTCAAGAACAATATTGGATTCAGCTGGGGCAGAAAAGCTTTTAGGCAAAGGCGATATGCTATTTTTCCCAACAGGTGTGTTAAAACCAATAAGAATACAAGGTGCATATATTTCAGATAGTGAGGTAGAAAAAATAGTTAGCTTCTTAAAAGAAAATGGTGGACCTACTTACAGTGAGGATGTACTTGAAAAAATAGAGAATGCAAATTCTACCGATAAAGAATTAGACGAAAATAGCGATGATGATACAGACCCATTTTTAATGGATGCGATTGATGCAGTTGTGGATTTAGGACAGGCATCAGCATCATTTATACAAAGAAGATTTAAAGTTGGATATTCTAGAGCAGGAAGAATAATAGATCAAATGGAAGCAAGAGGAATAGTCTCAGGATATGAAGGAAGTAAGCCAAGACAAGTTCTTGTGTCGAAAGAACAGTGGCAAGAATTAAAAATGGCAAAACCGGCTTCATCTGAGGAAACTGAAGAATAATAAATTATATACGAAAGAGGGGTAAAAACTTGTCTAAGGAAGACTTTTTTTCTAAACTAAATATTAAAGATTACGACAATCAATTAGAAGACATATTAGAGGGGAAATCTTTTTCAGAGGGTACAAAAAATATCCTTCTTAATATTTTGTATAAAATGGAGACAGATTATGAAGATTACAAAAAAGTAAAAGTACAAGTTGCATCAAAAAAAGAATTATTGGAAGAGATAATAGAAATAGTGCAAAATAATTGTAACGAAATAGAATTGATAAGACCAAAATTAAATGAAAGAACAAAGCTTGGAGACGAAAAGTATATTGTAGAAAATGACAAAATAATATCGTATCCAAATGAGAAAATCGTATTTTATGCATTAAATCGTTTGAAAAAAACTCGCTTTATATTAAACAACAAATATACTATCATAAAAGAACCTATGGAAGTTTTATTAAATCAAGGGTATATTATGGATAAAGATGAAATATTAAGAGATTTTGACGGTTGGACGTGGAATATTGTTCAAGAGGAAATTGAAAATTATATATATAATCTTTTATACCAAAACATAAAAATACTGCTTGGAAATGATTTTTTACAAACTGCTATGAAATATAATGAGGAGTTTGATTTTATAGCTGAATTTGAAAACATATTAAATGAATTTAATGATGAAGATAAAAAAAATAATATACCACAATTAATGTACCAGATTGCAATATTAGAAAACATAAAAGATGATAAAGAGAAGAAAGACGATATTTTACATATTAAGTCAGAGTTAGAAGATGAATTAATACAATTAAATAATAAAAAAGAATATCTACAAAAAATAGCTAATTCTAAAAAAATAATAGGAAAAAATATAAAAGATATTGATGAAAAATTAAATAATAATAAATTATTAAGAAGATGTTTCGTAGAAGAAAATAAGTATTTAAGTGAAAGTCAAAGAATATTTAGTCTTAGTGAATACTCTGAAATATTGCAAGAAAAAAGAAAAAATTTGCTACAAGAATTAGAGCAATATAGTCAAATTATGAAGCCGTTGAACTTTGTGAAAAGAAAAAATGAGATTGCAAAAAAATGTGAATTGTTAAATGATATAAATTTTGATATAGAATGTAATGAAGAAATAAATGCAAAATTAATAGAATTACAAAAAGAATTTTTAAATGTACTAGATGAAAAATTTAAGAATATTCAATCAAAAAAAGAAATAATAGAGTACATATATTTATTTAGGTATTATAAATTAATATATGTCAATAAGGAACAACAAATTAAGGATTTGGTTGAGCTCACAGATAAAATACGAATAACAGAGAAGCATTTAATAACAAAAGCCTGTAAATTAAAAGCAATGAATATATTATGTCAAGATATAGAAAATAATTATGAATTAGTATCAAAAATATTGAGTTACAATATTATAGACCTAGAAGACGTAAGTTTAGAATTTAAAAAGCATGACAAAAATATTGTACTTGATATTTATGATGACAATGTATTAGAGGATTCTATAATTTATGATAATAACGAAGAATTAAGTGTGAAATTTAATAAAAAAATAAAATTATTTAATTAAACAACAATTTACAATAAAAGGAGTGTTAAAAATGGATATTAGTTTTTTAGGAGCAACAAAAACTGTTACAGGATCAAATTTTTTGTTGGAAGGAGCGGGTAAAAAAATATTAATAGACTGTGGACTTTATCAAGGTAAGGCAGCAGAGGAAAGAGAAAATTATGCAGATTTTCCATATAATGTTCAAGATATAGACTTTGTATTACTTACACACGCACATATAGATCACTCTGGTAAAATACCAAAGCTATATGTAGATGGTTATAGAAATCCAGTAATTGCACATAAGGCAACGTGCGATTTATGTACTATAATGTTACCAGATAGTCGGACATATACAAGAAATGGAAAATGAGTGGAAAAACAGAAAAAGAGTAAGAAAGGGACTTCCTGCAAGACCACCACTTTATACTGCTCAAGATGCAATAGATTGCTTAAAAATATTTAAACCAGTACAATATGACGAAATAGTAGAACTAACACCTGATATTCATATAAGATTTAACGATGCAGGGCATATGCTTCGGTTCTAGTATTATAGAAGTTTGGATAAAAGAAAATGGCGAAGAAAAGAAAATAGTATTTACAGGAGATTTAGGAAATAATGATATACCACTTTTGGATTCTCCAACAATGATAGAAACTGCGGACTATTTAGTAATGGAATCTACTTATGGAGGAAGACTTCATATGAGAAATGACGATAAAGCAGAAATGTTTTTGAATATAGTTGCAGAAACTTTAGATAAAGGCGGAAATGTTGTAATACCATCTTTTGCGGTTGGAAGAACACAGGAAATATTATATGAGCTGAATAAATTAAAAGAAGAAAGAAATGATAAGGAATTTTTAGAAAAATATGAAAAATTAATGAAAGCACCAGTATATGTAGATAGCCCACTTGCAATCTCTGCAACTGAAATATTTAGACAAAATATGAATCTTTTTGAAGAAGAAGTGAGAGAAGAAATACAAAGAGGTGATAATCCACTAGAATTTCCGGGATTAAGATTTACACAAACAGCAGAGGAATCAAGGGCATTAAATGAAAATACTACACCATCGATAATTATATCTGCAAGTGGAATGTGTGAAGTAGGACGTATAAAACATCATTTAAAACATAATTTGTGGAATCCAAATAGTACAATTTTATTCGTAGGATATCAAGCACCGGGGACACTTGGAGCGAAAATTGTAAATGGAGAAAAAAAGGTAAAAATATTTGGTGAAGAAATTGCTGTAAATGCAAGAATAGAATATATAGAAGGATATTCTGGACACGCAGACCAAGAATGGCTTTTAAATTTTGTATATTCGTTTATAACAAAACCAAAACAAATATTTTTAGTGCACGGGGAACCTGAAGGACAAAAAATACTAAAAGATAAAATAACGGAAACAACAAATATACCAGTAATAATACCAGATTATGGAGATAAATATAAACTAGATAATAAGATATCTATTGAATCAAAACTAGATATTGCAGACAGGAATAAATACATAAGACTAGAAGTATTAGATAGACTATCAACATTAGAAGAAGAACTAGAAGATATGTCAGCAATGATAAAAGAAGATATAGGGGACGAAGATATGGAGGACGAAGCAATATCTGCAATAAACGAAAAAATCAAGGAATTAGAGAAACAAATTGTAAGAATAATTTCGTAAAGTACCCACTAACAAATAAAATACAAACGTTATAGGGGCGGACAGGCTTCTGCCTGCGTCAGCAAACGAAAAAAATAATAAAAAGGAGACACAAATGGAAAAATATTTTAATGATGCAATAATTGGAAACAAAGAAATAACGGCAAGTTTTACAAAAAAAGGAGAATTAATCAGATTTTTTTACCCAAATACAGATTACAGACAATTCATAGATTTTTTACATACAGGGGTAAAAATAAATGATTCCTCAATGATTTATTTGCACAAAGACGTAAATAACGTATATAATCAATATTATATAAAAGATACAAACATATTAAATACAGAAATATTGAATACATATTTTAAATTGAAAATATTGCAAACAGATTTTGTGTGTAGTGATAAAAATATATTAATTAGAAAATATAAAATGAAGAATGAAAATAATATTGATTTAAGTGTAGATTTTATTGTGCACTCTTCACTTTTAACAAATGATAATAATCAGGTAAGTGGATATTACAAAAATAATTCCTTATTTCAATATATGCACGATTATACATTTACTATTTGCTCTAATAAAAAAATAGAAAAATCGCAAATAAATAATAATCAGGCAAATATACAAACTGGCATAATAGGGGATAAAGATTATGTAGGAATGTCAAATGATTCAAGTGTATGCTATAATTTAGGAGTATTAAAACCAAATGAAGAAATAGAATTTTGTACATATATTACAATTTTTTATGGTTCTGATGTCAGAACTATCGAAAAAAAAGTAGAAGAAATTAAGAATATAGATTATAAAAAAGAATTAGATAAGACAAAAAAATATTGGGAAAAATATGTAAGAGACCACAATACAATTAAGCTTACAAATTCAAATTCTGAATATATGAGTACAGTAAAAAAAATATACAAGAGAACAATATTATTGTATCCATTACTTACAAATTATTCAACAGGAGGTATATCAGCAGCTGTAGAAATTGATGAAGATAGAACAAAATGTGGAAGATACTCATATTGTTGGCCAAGAGACCGGAATATTTATAACAAATGCCTTAGATATTTTAGGTATGGAAAAGGAAACGGAAAAATTTTATAAAACATTTTGTAAAATGACACAAAGTAAATCAGGAATGTGGGAACAAAGATTTTATACAGACGGAAAACTTGCTCCGTGTTGGGGATATCAAATAGATGAAACAGCAAGTGTAATATATGGAGTATATAATCACTATGAATATACACATAATTTAAAATTTCTAAAAGATACATTAAAAATGTGCGAAAATGCTACAAAATATCTTAAGAAATACATACAAAATGTATTGGATAATAAAGAAGAAGAATATAAAAGTTATGACTTATGGGAGGAAAACGAGGGAATACACACATATTCACTAGCTGCTATTTTTTCAAGTTTTGAAAAAATGATAAAAATATATGAAAAACTAAAGCCAGAATTTGAGGGTAATAGATTAAAATTGGAAAAAATTGAAAAAGAAGATGCCATATTAAAAAAGTATTTATTACAAATAAAAAATTATATCTTAAAAAATTTATATGATAATAATAAAAAGACCTTTGTAAGAAGTAGTGATAAAAAAATAGATATAAGTTTGTTGGGGCTTGTTACACCATTTAAGCTATTTTCACCAAAAGAGAAGAAGATATTAAATACAATAGAGAAAATGGATTTAAGTATAAGAACATACACAGGTGGATACTTAAGATATGAGAAAGATAATTATTTAGGTGGCAATCCGTGGGTAATTGCAAATCTATGGATGGCAGAATATTATTTATCCGCAGGGAATAAAAAGAAGGCAAGAGAATGTTTTGATTTTGTCGTAAAAACAGCAACAGAACACGGATTTTTGCCAGAACAAGTAGATAATAATACAATGCAAGCAAAATGGGTAATAGGACTCCGGTTGGTCTCACGCAATGTTTATAGATGTACTAAAAAAATTGTACGAATAAAAGGAGGAAAAGAGTGGCAAAGCAGACAACAGTTTTTGTATGTAGTAATTGTGGAAACGAATCTTCTAAATGGTTTGGAAGATGTCCAGCGTGTAATGAGTGGAATACGTGTTATGAAGAAAAACTTACTACCAAAGTAGATAACAAGTTTGGAACAAAAAAGATAGCAACGCCTGTGAAATTAAATGATGTAAAGAAACAAGATATAATTAGAACATCTACAGGGTTTGCAGAATTGGATAGAGTATTAGGTGGGGGCTTAGTTAAAGGTGCTTTGACATTAGTTGGAGGAGAACCGGGTATTCGGTAAATCCACATTGATTTTGCAAATATGTGATAAAATTGAAGGCGAAGGAAAAGTATTATATGTTTCCGGTGAAGAGTCAGTAGAGCAAATAAAGATAAGAGCAGATAGATTAGGAATAAACAATGATGATATTGTGTTTTTGGGAGAAACAGATATAGATGTAATACAAGATGCAATTTTGAAAATGAACCCAAAACTTGTTATAATAGATTCAATACAAACAATGTATTCAGATGAAATAACATCAAGTCCCGGAAGTGTTAGTCAAGTAAGAGAAATAACTTCTAAAATAATGAAGATATGCAAACAAGAGGCAATAACAACAATAATTATTGGACACGTAACAAAGGATGGAAATATAGCAGGACCAAGAGTTTTAGAACATATGGTAGATACAGTATTATATTTAGAGGGTGAAAGATATTTTTCATATAGAATACTTAGAGGAGTAAAAAATAGATTTGGTTCGACAAATGAAATCGGAATGTTTGAAATGAAAGATTCTGGAATGTGCGAAATCAATAATCCATCATCAGTACTATTATCGGAAAGAAATGAAAATGCATCAGGTTCAATAGTAGTTGCAAGTATGGAAGGAACAAGACCATTACTTGTAGAACTTCAAGCTTTGACCGCAACTAGTGTATTTGGAATGGCAAGAAGAACGGCTAATGGAATAGATTACAATAGACTTACTCTTTTAATTGCTGTATTAGAAAAAAGAGCAGGTTTGCCACTAGGGAATCAAGATGTTTATGTAAACATAGTTGGCGGAATTAAAATCAATGAACCTGCTTTAGATTTAGGAGTAGTACTTTCAGCAAGTTCTAGTTTTAGAAATATAGCAATTCCAAATGATACTGTGGCAATAGGCGAAGTTGGATTAACTGGGGAAGTAAGAAGTATTAATATGATAGAAAAAAGGCTTAAGGAATCAGAAAAATTAGGGTTTAAAAAGTGTATAATTCCAGAAAGCAATAAAAAACTATTGAAAGATGAATACAAATTAGATATAATAGGTGTGAAAAATATATTGGAAGCAATGAAATGTTTAGGATTAAAGTAGGACAAATAGTTTTGCTAAAGGAAAAATTGCTTTACAGATAAAGATTCCTATAAAATAATTGGAGGTGAAAGTTTGGCAGAGAAAGATAATAAAGACGAGACATTAGTTAATATACTAAAAATTATAGCTCCCGGTACTAAATTTAGAGAGGGCTTAGACAATATATTAAAAGCTAAAACTGGTGCCTTGATTATAATAGGGGATTCAAAAGAAGTAATGGACATAGTTGATGGAGGATTTAAAATTGACGAAGAATATACACCGGCGAGATTATATGAACTTGCAAAAATGGATGGTGCAATTATTTTGAGCAAAGATTTAAAAAGAATACTTTTAGCTAATACTCAAATTATACCTTCATCTAAAATTACAACAGAAGAAACAGGAACAAGACATAGAACTGCTGAACGTACTGCTAAACAAACAGGAGAATTAGTAATAAGTATTTCTCAAAGAAGAAATATTATTACAGTTTTTAAGGGAGATATTAGATATACAATAGATGACACAAGTAAAATAATAAGTAAAGCAAATCAAGCATTACAAACTTTAGAAAATTATAAAAAAGTATTTGATTCAAAATTAAAGGTTTTAAATGAATATGAATTTAACGATATAGTAACTTTAGATAATGTAATTACTTGTATTCAAAGAGCAGAAATGGTAATGAAGGTTGCAGAACAAGTTAAACGTTCGATATATGAGCTTCGGAGAAGATGGAGTACTTGTAAAAATGCAATTAGAAGAACTTATTGAAGACTTACCAGAAGAAGAATTATACATAGTAAAGGACTATATAGCACCAAGTAGAAGATTAGTAGCTGAAAAAGTTTTACATACAATACAGACATCTTCACAAGGCGAATTTATTGAATCAAATACAATCGCAAAAGCATTAGGATACGAGCAATTTGACAATTACGAAGAAGTTGCAGTTTATCCAAGAGGGTATAGAATATTAAATAAAATACCTAGAATGCCAGCTAATATTGTTACAAACCTAGTTAAAACTTTTAAATCGTTTCAACACATATTACTTGCAGATGTTGATAAATTAGACGAAGTAGAAGGAATAGGAGAAGTAAGGGCAAGAACAATAAAGCAGTCATTAAGAAGAATGCAAGAGCAATTTGCATTTGATAATTTAATGATATAATATAAAGGGGTGTTAAATTAAAAAATGACAAAAGATAATAAAGGAATTACCTTAGTAATATTAATAATAACAATAATAATAATGTTAATACTGGTTTCAGTAACAACATACACGGGATTGAATACATATAGAGCTGTTCAGGTAGAAAAATTTGTTACACAAATGCAATTATTTCAATCTAAAATTGATGAGTTAGTAGAGTCTATGAGTGCAGAAGAACTGGAAGGATTAGATTTAACAGAACCAACTGCAGAACAGCAAAGTGTAATTAATTCTGCGTTTGGAAATGGCGAAATTTCATCAGGTGATATAAATTCATATAAGGTATTTAATCCTGATCAAATACAAAAACTATTAGATATAGAAGATGCTCCAAATGATATTATGGTAAATTTTAAAACACGAGAAATAGTAGATTTTATACGGAATAGAATACAAAGGTAATACATATTACACTCAATATAAATTACCAAATGGTCAAATGATTGTAACTAGCAGTAACACTACAGACAGAAATTTGGAATTTAATTTAGAGGTAACAGTAGATGGAATAAATGCAAACGTTAAAGCTACGGAAATAAAGATTGCAAATGGAACATTGAGCTATGTAAAAGAAAATGATACTAATGAAAAAAGAATAACTAATTATACACAGGTTGGTAAAGAATATACAGTGTTAATTACTGAAAGTGGAACTTATACATTTAAATTACAAGATAATACATCAGATCAAAATAATATAGAGAAAATTACAATAAAATTAGCAAACAAACCACAAACTGATATGGCAATAGATCCATATAATTATGCAAACGGTTCTGAAAACTGGGCATATGCAGAAGCTAGCGATTCAGCAATTTATGTATGGATACCTAGATTTGTATATAATGAAAGTAGCAATGAGATTAAATTCATAAAGGGAAATTCAAATATTGCTACAGATAATACATATATAAATGAAACTGACTGGACGTTACCGGCTAAATTTGAGAGTGAGCTTACAGGGCTTTGGGTTAAGGTTACGTCAAAAAAGGAATCAGGATTAAATATGATAAATTTATTAAATGGTGATGCAGTCACGTTAACTGAAATAAAGCAATAAAGACAAAATTTTAAGGAGGAAAGAAATGAAAAAGAATGGCATAATTTTAAGTGTAGTATTATTAATTTTTACATTAATTTTAGGAGGATTTTTAGTATATGGTTATTATCAAAAAGTTACATTTAAATTGCAAAGACCAGTAGTTTCTATGGAGATAAAAGATTATGGAACAATAAAAATAGAACTTTATCCAGATATGGCACCAAATACAGTTAAAAATTTTATAAAGTTAATTAATGAAGGATATTATAACGGATTAACATTTCATAGAGTAGAAGAATCATTAATACAAGGTGGAGATAAAGCAGGAGACGGATCAGGACAAACTGATTTAAGTATAAATGGAGAATTTACACAAAATGGATATGATAATACATTGAACTTTGAAAGAGGAACAGTAGGAATAGCAAGACAAGATTATACATATTATTCTTCTTTAAGTGCAGATTTAGTTGAAAAAGGATATAATTCTGGATATGCTCAATTTTTTATTTTGGCAGAAGATGTAGAAGAATTTAATGGCTATTATACAGCATTTGGAAAAGTAGTAGAAGGAATGGAAATAGTTGATAAAATAAAAGCATTAGAAACAAAAACCGAAACGGATGAAGAAACGGGAGAAACTAGCCAAACGACTATGCCAGTTAATCCACCAGTTATAGAGAATGTAACAGTTGATACATTTGGCGTAAAATATGGTGAGCCAGAAACACACGAATCATTTGATATGAATGAGTGGTTTATGAATTATTATTATGGCGGAAGTTTATCATATTAATCATAAAAAAAGGTGAATTGCATTTACTTTTCACCTAATGCATAAAAAAATTCGTAAATTTTTACAATTTGTATTGACAGATTTAGTAAAATTTAGTATACTTATTTTCGTCATAAAAATCGGGCGCATAGCTCAGCTGGTAGAGCATCTGCCTTACAAGCAGGAGGTCATAGGTTCGAGCCCTATTGCGCCCACCATTTTTTTACGGCCTGGTAGTTCAGTTGGTTAGAACGCTAGCCTGTCACGCTAGAGGTCGACGGTTCGAGCCCGTTCCGGGTCGCCATTTTTTTATTTTATAAAAATAGAAAATATTTATAATTGGCTTCATAGCTCAGTTGGTAGAGCAGGGGACTGAAAATCCCCGTGTCAGTGGTTCAATTCCACTTGAAGCCACCAGCTTTCAGGAAATGATTTAGAAACATCTAAAAAATATCTAAAAAATTTCCAGTTTATAATTTGACTCTATGTCAATAGTTGGGGTAAAATACCTGAAAAGTATTTATATCTCAGCTTTTTTAATTGGTCAAAAATTTTAGGCTAAAAATGCACAAAATCCTCTTTTTTAGGTAACCTAAATAGACCAATAATAATAATTGGTAATAACTGGTAAATTATATTAATTATATTTTAAATGGTCAAAAATATGAAGATAACTAATCATTAAAATCAAAAAATAAAGGAGTTAGGTTTAGAACTAACTCCTTTATAATTTACTTATATCTGTAAAAAATAAAATTAGTATTTTCTTTTTTAATAATACTACCATCATAAATAGATTTATTATCTGATTCTAAAGGAATGTTAATATATACTGTACATTTAAATTCTTGATCTAGGTTATTTGTAATAGTAATATCAAAAGAAAAATTACAATTAATTGTATTTAATAAAACATTACATTTTTTTAATAAAGAACCATCATATGTAATAGGGTTAGAGGTATCTGTAATTGTATAATCAGTTTTTACATTTGTATTTACGTAACTAAGTACAATAGGATTTGCTAAATTGTTATATAAAATAGGTTCATCTAAATTTGCATAATCATCTGATACCACAGTAAAGTCTAAGCTATCTTGAATTATGTTTTCTTCTATAATATTACCTTTGGCAAAATTGTTAAGATTTTTATAATATAATTTTGGTTCTCCGGCAGATGGAATATTACTATATTTTATATTATTAATTGATAATTTTTTTATAGTGTTTTCCAAAGTTTTTTCATTTGAAGAACTTTTAACAA
>CAYZMV010000017.1:0-9426 GCA_964479635.1 uncultured Clostridium sp.
CTCTTAAAGGATTTTATTGTTTATTTTTCAATGTACTTTTGCGTCCTCTTTTTGCTGGAGAACGTTCATTATTATACTACCCAAGTTCCTAAATGTCAACACTTTTTCAAAAATTTTTGAATGATTTTACATATAAAAAAAATTAGCAATTTTTTCAGTTCTAAGATTAATTTTTTAAACGTCCTAAATATTACTAATTTTATATTTTTATTTATATAAAATATGTCTTCATATTTACTTGGTACTATCTTATAATAGCATTTTCTTTAAATATTGTCAACATAATTTTGTATTTTTTTTCTGGAATTTTATACCTGTTACTTCTTTTCTCTAATTAATATTATTGGTGTTAGTTCTTTACCCTGTCCAGAAGGATTATCTCTTATTAATCCTTTTAATTCTTCATCACTTAATGTTATATCTGAAGAATGTCCTAATACTTCTTGTCCTAAATCATTTGCATCTACTATAATACAACTTATTCCTAATTTTTCTTTTATTTCATCACAAACTCTAGATGGATGCTCTGGTATTTTTATACCAATATCGCCATATTCTTTCCATACGTGATCATAAAATCCATCTAAGCCACTTACTTCTTGCCCTACAATTTTATAAAATACTCCTTTTTTACCAAACAATTTTGTTACTGCACTTGCTATACTTGCCCATAGTACTTTTAGCAATCCAACAGTATCAATAGCATATTGCATTTTTATTGCCGCTCCAACTCCTATACCAGCTGTAGTTTTTGATGCAAACTTCGATAAAAATTTTGCCCAAAATCCTATTTTTATATCTTCTCTTCTTACAATTCTATTTTGACATAAAGCTATTATTTTTTCACTACTAGAAACTATAACTCCTTCTTCATATATTGGACTTACATATTCTTTAAATATATCTATATAATTTTCTCCCTGTTTGATAAATCTTGTTTTTATGGCGTGTCTTAAATATGTTTTTCCGTTTACTTCAATTTCTACATTTTTACCTTCATTTGCAAAAAATTCCATATTATTATCACCTTCACAATTATTTTATAAACTTATTATAATTTAACTTTTAAATTTAATCAATATTGTTCAAGAGATTTATTAAATAACATTTTTTCAATCTATATGAATATAATTTTATTAGCTTTAATATTTAGGAGATTTTCTATATGAGTACAAAGGGGTTGGATTTTAAGCATAAAGAAGTTATTAATATAAATGATGGTAAAAGACTTGGCTTTGTTCAAGATGTTACTGCTGATTTAAAAAGTGGAGTTATTACTTCTATTATAGTTCCCGGAAATAATAAATTATTAAATATGTTTTCAGGAAATAATGATATTGTTATTCCGTGGCAAAATATTCGATGTATAGGTGATGATGTTATTTTAGTTGAAATTTAATATTTTATATCAGAAATTGAAGTGTGCACATCTTTTACGTCCCCAATGTGCACAATTATTTGTATAATTTCTTTATTCTATTTATTGCACTTTTTTCAAGTCTTGATACCTGTGCTTGTGAAATGCCTATTTCTTCTGCGACTTCCATTTGTGTTCTTCCGTCAAAAAATCTTTTTGATATTATGGTTTTTTCTCTTTTATTCAATTTCTTCATAGCTTCTGTAATTGTAATGTTATCTGCCCATAACTCATCTGTATTTTTTGTATCTTTTATTTGATCCATTATATAGATGCTTTCGCTTCCTTCATTGTATATAGGCTCTTGCAGAGAAACTGGATCTTGTATTGCATCTAAGCTTACTACTATTTCTTCTTTTTCTACTCCAATTTCTTTTGCTATCTCCTCTATTGTTGGTTCTTTTTCATTTTCCTTTGTTAGTTTTTCTTTGGCTTGTAATGCTTTATATGCTAAATCTCTAACAGATCTACTTACTCTTACTGGATTATTATCTCGTAGATATCTTCTTATTTCGCCTATTATCATTGGAACAGCATAGGTACTAAATTGTACATTTAATGTAATATCAAAATTATCTATCGCTTTAATTAATCCTATACATCCTATTTGAAATAAATCATCTGAATTTTCTCCTCTTCCGCCAAATCGTTGGACAACACTTAAAACTAATCTTAAATTTCCATTTATAAATTTTTCTCTAGCTTTTTTATCTCCATTCTTTATTTTTATTAATAATTCATTTTTTTCTTCATTTGATATCAGAGGTAATTTTGCAGTATTAACTGACGCAATTTCTACCTTATTAATCAAATAAAAAACCTCCTTTATAATAATGTATATTTACATCATTTCCAAAAAAAGGTTTTTTATACTTTTTAATATTCATTACATATATTTATTTTACTTTAATATTTTCTTTTATTTTTTCAAATTTTGCATCTCCTATTCCCGGAACATTTTTTATATCTTCTATATTTTTAAAAGTTCCATTTTCGTTTCTATAATTAATTATTTTTAATGCCGTAGATGGACCTATTCCATTTAGTGTTTCTAATTCTGTTTGAGATGCAGTATTTATATTTACCTTTCCTTCTTTGATACTACTTTCATCACTTTTTATTACATTTTCTCCTGCATCTTCTGTTATATTGGCAACTTCTTCTTCATCATTTATACTTGGTACATATATTTTTTGCCCGTCTTGTACAATATATGCTAAATTTATTTTTGATAAATCTGCATCTTCTGTTATGCCTCCTGCTGTTTCTATGACATCTGATATTCTGCTTCCTTCTTCTACTTCTACTATTCCTTCTTCTTTTACTGCTCCTGTTATATGTACTATTATGTATTTTATTTCTTCAATAATTTCTTCAGTTTCAGATGTATCTGTATCATTAGTATTTTCTTCAGTTTGCTCTTCTTCAGTCTCTAAATTGATATATTTTGAATTACTAGCTTTTGAAATTATATAATACCCTATAAATAGTAGTATACATATAATTATTATTATAAGAATAATTTTTTGTTTTTTATTTAAAATTTCCATATATAAAAACCTCCTTATATTTTTTAAAAAACTGATTAAAATATTGTTTTTATTCATAATTTAATATATTATATTAGTAGAATATTATAGGTTAAATTTTGGAGATGAACTTTGATGAAAACTATTAAAAAATTTTTTGTTTGCTTTTTTTTGTTTTTGGTTTTAAGCCCTGTTTTGATTTCTAATGTTAATGCTCAAGATGAATCTATTCCTAATATTATTTCTCCATCAGCAATATTAATGGATTTAAAAACTGGGAAAATACTTTATGAAAAAAATATTAATACAAAAATGTACCCTGCAAGTTTAACAAAAGTTATGACTGCTATAATTACTTTAGAGCAATGTAAGTTAGACGAAGTTGCCACAGTTAGTTATAATGCTGTTATGTCGATAACTCCTGGATATGTTACAGCAAATTTGCAAGTTGGTGAAGAATTAACGATAGAACAGCTACTATATGTATTAATGGTTGGTTCTTCAAATGATGCGGCTATTGTTTTGGCGGAACACATTTCAGGTTCTGTAGAAAATTTTTCTATATTAATGAATGAAAAGGCTAGAGAGCTTGGCTGTACATCTACTAATTTTGTTAATCCAAATGGTGCTCACGATGAAAACCATTATTCAACTGCATATGATTTAGCACTTATTGCAAAATATGCAATGCAAAATGAAATGTTTAGAACATTGGCATCAACAACTTCTTATAGACTTCCAACTACAAATAAATATGACAAAGAAGATAGATTATTTACTACTACTAATGCATTATTGATAGTAAATAATAGCTCAACAGCTGATAATTATTATTATAAATATGCAACTGGTATTAAAACAGGTTTTACTACACCTGCAAAAAATTGCTTAATAGCTTCTGCTAATAAGGAAAATCTAGAGCTTCTTACTGTAATATTGGGTTCTGACCAGAATAGTCAGGGACTTAGTAATAGATATTTAGATACAATAAATTTATTTGAATATGGATATAATAATTATATCTTGAAAGAAATTATAAAGTCAGGTGGAGTTGTTCAAACAGTAAATGTACGTAATGCTACAAGAAAAACTAAAAAGTTAGATGCTGTAGTTGCAAATGGTGTATCAGCATTAATAAAAAAATCAGATACAGATAATGTTTTACTTCCAGAAGTTCATTTGAATAATAATCTTAAGGCACCTATTAAAAAAGGTGATGTAATAGGAACTGTAACATATACTGCAGAAGGTATAGAATATAATGAAGATTTAATTGCAAATAGTGATGTAAAAAAGTCTCACTTTTTAATTATTACCTTAATAATACTAATTATTGTTGCATTAATGTATTTAAATTTAAAATCAAAAAGGAAACATAGAAGAAATAGAAGAATTAGTAAAAGAGTTAAATACTATTAAATTTTATTTTGTGTTATTTTCTTGTACTTGATTTTCCATATTTTCTTCAGTTTCTTCTACTTCAACATCGTGGAATAATTCATCTACCATTGTTTTCGTTTCTTCTTCATCATATATAAAGAATGATATTCCATTTATCGTGTCTGGATTGCCTGGTAATTGTTCAGCTTTTATGTTTTCCGTATCCATATTAATTGCATATGGTATATAATCCTTTAAACTATCAATGTTCATATTTGTTTTTACATATTTTTTTGCTATATTTACAATATTTTCTATATCTTTTATATTTTTTAATTGAAGAGTTTGTTTCGCAACAGCAATAATTACATCCCTTTGTGTTCTCATTCTACCGAAATCTTCATTTCCATATTCAGTTGAATATGAAGTGCCATTTGAATTGTGTCTAAATCTTACAAGCTGTTCAACTTGCTTTCCATTTAATGTTTGCATTCCCTTTTTTAAATTAATATGTAAATTTTGTGAACTATCATCATATTTCATATTTATTGGTACATCAAACTCAATTCCACCTATTTCGTCTACAAGTTCTACTACTCCTTTAGTATTAATTAACACATAATTTTGTATATTTAACCCTGTTATTTCATTTACTGCTTCCACTGTTTTTTCTGGAGTTTCTCCTCCATTATATAAAGAATTTATTTTGTTATATGCTGAAGCTCTCTTATTTCCATTTTTTATATATGTATCTCTTGGGATTGAGAGCATCGACGCCTTTTGTTTTTGTGGATCATACGAACATACTATTATAGTATCTGACATTCCAGTACTCTCTCCCATTGCTAGTATATATAATTTGTCTAAATTTTCAACTGTGTTTTTATTATGTCCTAATAATGCTGCGAGCCAATTCCCGTGTAAATCTTGTACTCTTTTTACAAAAAATCCTCCTGCTATACCAAGTATTATTAATATGACAATAAATATTTTTAACCCTATATGTTTCTTCTTCTTTTTTTTCTCTTCTACTGCGTCATGTTTTCCCATTTTTTTGTTTATCACTCCTAAATTCAAACATATTTAAAAGTATAACAGAAATATATCTAAATATCAATATTTTATTTTTGTTTTTTTATATTTTTTATTATCACATTATATGTAAATACATTGACAAATAAGGGATTTTTGTAGTATTATATAATATAAATTTAAATAGAATTGTGAGTGATTTATATGAGATGTAGTAAAGATTTTTTTTATACAATAAAAGAAGATGTATCAGATGAGGATTCAATTAGTGGTAAACTTTTGGTCAAAAGTGGAATGATTAAAAAAATAAGTAATGGAATATATGCAAAAATGCCATTAGGTCAAAAAGTAATAGAAAATATCAAAAGTATAATAAGAAAAAATATGAATAATGCTGGTGCAAATGAATTATCTATGCCTACTTTATTACCTATGGATATTTTTGAAAAAGCAGGTAGAAAAAACGTATTTGGACCAAGTATGTTTAAATTACACGATAGATATAATAGGGAATATGCTTTGGGACCAACACATGAAGAATTATTTACTATAACCGCAATGAGCAAGGTAAAATCATATAGAGATTTACCATTTACAATTTATCAAATAGGAACTAAATATAGAGATGAAATAAGACCTAGATTAGGATTAATTAGAATAAGAGAATTTTTAATGAAAGATGCATATAGTTTTGATAAAGATTATGAAGGATTAGACATCTCATATAATAAAATGTTTGAGGCATATCACAATATATTTACAGAATTGGGTATTAACTATACAGTTGTTAAAGCCGATACTGGTGCAATGGGAGGTTTATTATCTGAGGAATTTCAAGCTATAACTGATATAGGTGAAGATACGCTTGTACTTTGTGACAGCTGTGATTATTCTTCAAATTTAGAGGTCAGTCAAAATGTTAGTAAAGAAGCAAATAAAGAAGAAGAAAGAGAATTGGAATTAATTGCAACACCTAACGCAAGTTCAATAGAAGAAGTAAGCAAATTTTTAAAATTAGATATAAAACGTACTGTAAAAGCATTACTTATGAATGTAGATGGCAGTTTAGTTATCATATTCATAAGAGGAGATAGAGAATTAAATGAAAATAAAGTTCTAAAACTATTAGGAGCAAATGAAATAAATTTTGCCGATGATGAATTAATTGCAACATCTAATGCAGTATCAGGATATACAGGACCTATAAATTTACAATCAGCAAAGATAGTAATTGATAATGAAATATTAAGTATGAAAAATTTTTGTTGTGGTGCAAATAAATTTGGTTATCACTATATAAATGCAAATGTAAAAGATTTTAAATATGATTGTGTTGGAGATATTGTTAATGTAAAAGAAGGAGATACTTGTCCAAATTGTGGTGGCAAATTAATATTTAAAAAAGGAATAGAAGTAGGAAATACATTTAAATTAGGTACTAAATATTCAGAAAGTTTAGGATTAAATTATTTAGGTGATGATAATAAAAGTCATCCAGTAGTAATGGGTTGTTATGGAATAGGTATAGAAAGAATACTTTCTGCAATCGTTGAACAAAATAATGATGAAAAGGGAATAATATGGCCAATAAATGTAGCACCATATAAAGTTGCGATTGTAGTAATAAATCCTAAGGATGAAGAGCAAAACAATGCAGGAGAAAAATTATATCATAGTTTAAATGAATTAGGAATTGATACATTAATAGACGACAGAACAGAGAGAGCTGGAGTGAAATTTAATGATATGGATTTAATCGGCATCCCAATTAGAATAACAATAGGTAAAAAAGTAAGTGATAATATAGCAGAAATTAAATTAAGAAGTGAGCAAGAAGTAAAGGATTGTAACCTTGATAATATAATAGATGAAGTTCAAAATATTATTGATAAACTATAGTTATAACGCATCCGGTTCAATCTGATACGTCTCTTTGGTGCAACTGACAGGACTTGAACCTGCAACCTTTCGGTTCGTAGCCGAATGCTCTATCCAGTTAAGCTACAGTTGCATATATTTAATGTACCTGTATATTATAGCTTGATTTTTATGAATATTCAAGAGGTTAATGTGAAAATATAAAAACAAAAAAGGGGGTTCTCCCCTTTTTTTATTCTAAATCAATTATATCTAGGCTTTCAGTTGTTGGTTCTGTTATTATATTCCCTTTGTAGTCATATCTAGAACCGTGGCACGGGCAATCCCAAGTTTTTTCTAAATTATTCCACGAAAGCTCACATCCTAAATGTTTACAATAAGGAATTACGCCATACATTTTTCCATTTTTATCTTTGTAGATTCCGAGTTTTTTTCCTTTATAGTCTACAACACCACCACTATCGTTTTTTAATTCAGTATATGATAATATTGGTGGCGACAATTTATCAATAGCAAGTGAATAGACAGATTGTTTTAACATATTTCCAAATTCTTTGCTGTTTTTTATTGGTTTTAATCTAGTCGCTGTATATATACTTTCATAAGGATTTTCTATTCCTAAAATTTTATCTGAAATTATTTTTGCAGCCACATGAGAAGTAGTCATTCCCCATTTTTTATAACCAGTTGCAACATACATATTAGGTAGAAAATTAGAAAATTCACCTATATAAGCAATTTTATCTAAAGAAACACAATCTTCAGTCATCCAACGATATTTAATTTTTGCTTTTGGATATATTGATTTTATATAATTTTCTAAATTTGAATAACTATCATCAATATTAACATCGGTTGCTCCTGTTTTATGTTCTTCTCCACCAACGATTAATAGTTTTTTCCCATTCTCTTGAATAGCATTTCTAAAAGAGGTGGTAGGCGTATCACACGATATATACATCCCATCAAAAACATTTTCTTCTAATTCCACACCAATCGCATAAGAAGACTCTTGATACATTTTTATAAAATACATTCCGGGAAAATTCTTGATAGGGTAATGAGATGCCATTACTAAATACTTTGTAGATATCTTTTTTCCATTATTTATATAAATCTCATAACCATTGCTTTTATGCTTTATATCTATAACTTTTGAATTTTCAAAAATATTTACATTTCTTCTTTCTAAAATTGATAAAAGTGAGAGTAAATATTTTCTAGGATGAAATTGGGCTTGGTTTGGAAATTTTATACCCGCTTCTATTTTAAATGGAAGCGGACATTTTGTAACATATTCAGCAGGAAAACCAAGCGAAGTTACAGCAGACACTTCATCAACAATTCTTTGTACACTTGATTTATTGCAAGTATATACATAAGCATCTTGACTCACAAAATCACAATTTATATTCTCTTTCTTTACTATATGTTCAATAAGTTTTATTGCTTCTTCATTTGAATTTAAATATCCCTTTGCTTTATTAAATCCAAAGGCATTTAATAAATAATCATATAAAAGGCCGTGTTGACTAGTTATTTTTGCAGTAGTATTTGCAGTTACACCCATTGCCATTTTGTCAGCATCAACAATAGTAATATTTAAGTGAGATTTAGAAAGCATATACGCGGTAGCAATTCCGGTAATTCCTCCACCAATAATTAATACATCAGTATTAATATCTTTAGATAAACTAGGATAATCAGTTTGAGGTGTACTTGTTACCCAATAAGAAAATTTATTCAATTTACATTAACCTCCATTCGAGTAATATACATTATTTATATAAACACTAGTATTTACCAAAAGTGAAAAAAATATTACTTATAATTGCAAATAATTGGTATTAATGATATACTGAGCATAAACAATAAATACGTAAAGGATGAAAGTATGGAAGAAAATAAAAAATTAAATGAGTTTTTGGAAACAAATAAAAAATCACATTTTTTACAGTCACCAGAGTGGGCAAAAGTAAAAACTGATTGGAAAAATGAAATGATTGTTGTAGAAGAAAATGGAGAAATAAAAGGAACAATGAGTATATTACTCAGAAAAGTACCTGTTTTTAATAGATATATTATGTATGCACCTAGAGGATTTGTATGTGATATACACGATAAAGAAACACTTACAAAATTAACTGAAAAAGCAAAGAAATTAATAAGTAATTTACAACGCAAAAGAAG
>CAYZMV010000017.1:9436-9853 GCA_964479635.1 uncultured Clostridium sp.
ATTGCAAAAAAATATAAGGCATTTATATTTAGACTTGACCCAGACATACCAAATGAAGATGAGGAATTTAAGAAAATTGCCCAAGAGATTGGATATAAAATGAAAAAAAATATAAAAAATATAGACCAAGTTATTCAACCAAAATATGTATTTAGATTGAATTTAACGGGCAAAACGGAAGATGAATTGCTTGCTTCTTTTAATCAAAAAACAAGATATAATATAAGACTTGCAATAAAAAAGGGCGTTACAATAAGAGAAGGCACCAAAGAAGATTTAGGAATCTTTTATGAAATTATGAAAGAAACTGGCTCAAGAGATAATTTTTTTATAAGACCGCTATCATATTTTGAGCGTCTTTATGATTGTATGAGTCCAAATCACGTAAAATTAATAATTGCAGAACACCAAGGGAAT
>CAYZMV010000017.1:9863-12589 GCA_964479635.1 uncultured Clostridium sp.
GTATGGAAATAAAGTATGGTATTTATATGGCGGTAGTTCAAATCAATACCGAAATTTAATGCCAAATTATTTATTACAATTTGAAATGATGAAATGGGGATTAGAAAATCATTGTGATATTTACGATTTTAGAGGAGTATCAGGTTTTAAAGATGAAAATGATCCACAATATGGAGTATATAGATTTAAAAAGGGATTTAATGGAGATTTCATAGAATTTGTTAATGAATTATACATCGTATTTAACCCTGTAATGAATTGTATATTTAATGTTAGCGAAAAAATTTATAAAATGTTCAATAATTTGAAAAGTAAAATAAAGAGGTAAAAAATGAATAAAATGTCAGAAATAGCTTCAGCAATATCTGAAATATCAGGAGATACAAAAAAAGCATCAAGGGAATTTTTAAGAGCATTTATTGATACAACAATATATGGAATAATAAATGATGGAATAGTTGAAGTGGAAGGATTAGGTCTATTTGAAATAAAAATAAGAAAAGCTGGTATGGGAAGAAATCCAAGAACAGGTGAAAAATTTCAAATACCAGAAATAAAGTCAATATCTTTTAAACCGTGTAAAGATCTTGTAGACAATATAAATAAAGCACAATAAATTGCAAGTGTTTAATAAAAGCTAAATATAACGCAAATACTTGATTTATAGGCAAAAGGTAAGCATCATAAAGAAATTTCTGAGCAATAAATTTTAAAGGAGGATGTTATGTTAGTTATACTTATAATTGTTTTTCTTACTTTTGGAATATGTAGTGTTTCTAAAAAATCGTTTGGACTATGTTTACCATTAAGTTTATTCCTTATTCCTATATTATTATATCTTAGTCAATTTATTTTTAAAACTTTTTATGTTGGTTGTATACTAATAATACTTTTATCATTAATTGGCTTGTTTTTGACTATTTATAAACTTTTTAAAAAGGATAAAGACTGTTTGAAAAATATTTTTTCAAATGGTTTATTTTCTTTTTTAATAATATTTCTATTAGTCTACATCACAGATTATGGAAAACAATTTTCTGTATGGGATGAATTAGCTCATTGGGGAGAAATGGTAAAAGAAATGCTTCGCTTGGATAAATTTTATACCGTTGAAGACTCTTTATTAATTTGGCATAAAGATTATCCTCCTTTTATAAGCTTATTTGAACTATTTTGGTGTCAAATTTTAAATTACAGTGAAGAAATTATGAATATTTCTCTACATACTTTTATGTTTGGTTTAGTTGTTCCTTATCTTACTGAAAAATTAAATAAAAAAATAAATATTATATTGTTACCTTTAATATTCACATTAGTTATTTTGGCAATAGATCCTACTCAAATATTTAAAACAATTCAAGTTGATTTATTAATCTCAATTATGACTTTATACCCTATTATTTTAATACTATTTGAAAAAAACTCAATTTTTAAATATATAAGCTTATCGTTAAGCTTTGTTGCTCTCCTTTTAACTAAACAAATTGGAATAGTTTTAGCCTTAATGGTTTTGGTAACCTATATTCTCTATGAAATATTTATCAATAAACAAAAAAATAATGATATAAAATTTTGGTTAAGGATTTTTTTAATTATTCTTGCTCCTTTAACATTATTTGTTATATGGAATATTTATGTTAGTAAAATGCAAGTAGGAGCCCAATTTTATTTAGGTAATATAAATGTAAATGAATACTTAAATATATTATTTAAAAATGAAGGAATCCCATATAAAGTACAAGCATTTAATTTATTTAAAGAATATTTATTTACTAAACCGATTATTATAAAGCCTTTTAATATTGGATATGTTGGTTGCCATTTAATATTTATTATATCGCTAGTAGTTCTTTATTTATTAAATAAAAAAGAGTTTTCAATTAAACAATTATGGTTATATATATTTATTTTTACTTGTGGAGCTATAGGTTATGCATTTACACTTTCTGTTTTATATATGTTTTGCTTTTCTGAAGGAGAAACCGTTTCTTTAGCGTGTTTTGATAGATATATGGGAACTTATATTTTAATTGAATATTTATTTTTACTTGTTTTAGGATTATTTATGATTAAAGATAAAAAATTTTACAATTATAAAGTAATTGGTTTATTTGCAGTACTTTTGTTATGTATTAATGTAAATTTAACATATTTACGTCCCGGTATATATTTTCCAGACAATTATGTAGAATTTAAAGAAGTTGCTAATACTATTAATTCTAACTGTGAAGAAAATACAAATATATTTATTATAATGAAAGATCATAGTTATAGTTATTTACTGCAATATTTTTTAGATTCAAGGAAAATAGCAAAAGGATATGATAATCTATATGAAGAAATTGCAAATTATGATCAAAATTTAGTAATAGATGATATATTTAATCAAGATTATGTATATATAAATGAATATCCAGATGGATTTCAGAACACTTACCAGAATATTTTTGATACAGAAATTAGCAATAAAACATTATATAAAGTAGATAAAGTCGCAAAAAAATTACATACCGTAAATTAAATGTAGCATTTTTGTAATAAAAAAGTAGCAAAATTAATTGCTACTTAAATACTATCATATTACCAAATAGACTTAGTTTATCGACCATAAGTGCATCTTTAATTAAAAAGGCTCCAACAAAATAAATTGCAAGTACTAATCCATTCATTACTAAATACATAACTGGTTGCATAATAGCAAAAGTTTTTTGATTAAACATTTGTTG
>CAYZMV010000018.1:0-8417 GCA_964479635.1 uncultured Clostridium sp.
TCTTGCAATTTCTTCTACTCGTTTATTATCTTTTAATAAATATACATTAGTTTTTGTTTTTCCCTCTTTTATTTCTTTATTTATATAATAGTTACTATCGCCTTTTGCTGCTATTGTTGCTAAATGTGTTACACAAATTATTTGATGAGTTTTAGCTATCTCTTTCATTTTTTCTGCAACTTTACTGCCAGCCATTCCGCTTATTCCTGTATCTATTTCATCAAATACCAATGTTTCTACTTCATCCACATCTGCAAGCACTCTTTTTATTGCAAGCATTATTCTCGACATTTCTCCCCCTGATGCAATTTTCGCAAGAGGTTTAAAATCCTCTCCAACATTAGTCATTATTAAAAATTCTATTTCTTCTTGCCCATTCTCAGTAAATTTATTTGTTTCATTATAATTTATATCTACTTTGAATTTTGTATGTTTCATCTCTAAATCAATTAAATCTTTTTCTATTTCTTCTGATAATACAATGCCAGTCTTTTCTCTAATTTGATGCATTTTTTTGCATAATTCTTTCATTTTTATTTCTAATACATTTAAATCTGTTTTCAATTTGTTAGTATATTCTTCCAAATTCTCTATTTCATAAATTTCTTTTTTGAGATCTTCCTTATACTTTAAGATTTCGTCAATATTATTTCCGTATTTTCTTTTCATTGAAGATATAAGATTTAGCCTTGATTCTACTTCATCTATTTCTCTATCGTCAAAATATATATCTTGCGCAAATGTCGATATATCCCTTCCACAGTCCTCTAAATCGTAATATATACTCCTTATTTTTTCTGCTGATGATTTATATTCTTCATTTATATCTTCTATTTTTTCTAAAGCTTTCATTGCATTCATAATAGAATCAATCGATACATTTAAAATCTCATTTTCCGCTATACCTAAATTGTTTGATAGTTTTTCTGCATTTAATATTTTTCTCTTTTTTTCCTCTAAATCTGCTTCTTCTCCTTTCTTTAAATTTGCTTCTTCTATTTCATTTACTTGGTATTTAAGTAAATCTAATTTTCTCTCTCTTTCTTTATCATCTCCATAGTTTTTAGCAATTTCTTCTTTTAATTTTTTATATTCATTATATGACTCTAAATAATTTGATTTTAGGTTTTTAAGCTCATTTCCAGCAAATTTATCTAAAAGTTTTATATGAACACTAGAATTTAGTAATGATTGATTGTCGTGTTGTCCGTGAATATCCAATATTTTAGAAACAAAATTTTTGAGTTCTGTAACTGTTACCATTCTGCCATTTATTTTACATAAATTTTTTCCATTTATATTTATTTCTCTTGATAATATAATATCTTCATTATTACTTGTTATGCTCATTTCAACAAATGAATAATCTTCACCTTTTCTAATCATATCTTTTGAAAATCTACCACCTGCTAAAATTTCAAGTGAGCCAATTATAAGGGTTTTACCTGCTCCCGTTTCTCCAGTTAAAACATTAAACCCCTTATTTAAATCAATACTTATTTCATCTATAATTCCAATATTTTTTATGTGTAATGTGTTTATCAATATTACCACCTCTTTTAAGTAGCATTTTATTACAAACGTTTGTTTTTGTCAACACATTTTAATAAAGAAAGAGACTTAAAGTTATAATTAATTTTATAATTACAGTTTTAAGTCTCTTTCTTTTCATTATTTTACTGAAAGTTCAAGAAGTAATCAATCATTATGATTTCTTCACAAGATCATATAAATTTGAAATTTGAATAGAATGCTTATCTACAGTATTTTCTAACGATTTAAGTTCTTTTTCATTTTCTTTTTGAAGTTGATAATTTAAAGAATAAATATCATATAAAGATGGAAATTCTGTTGTCATTTTGTGTTCTAATAGTACTACAGTTTCACTCATAGAATTGATTCTTTCATCAAATGTTTTATACATATCATCTAGTCTTTTATCTACTCCATCTAATCTTTTATCTACTCCATCTAGTCTTTTATCTACTCCATCTAACCTTTTATCTACTCCATCTAATCTACTGTCAACACTATCAAGTCTTCTATCAATTTTATCAAATCTTTCAATAACTAATTTTTCGAATTCAGCTGACATATTTTTCACCTCCGTTTCTTTATTCCATATATTACCATTAGATTGTTTAATTGTCAATATCTTTTTTTTAAATTTTTGCAAAAATTTTTATATACATTTGTTTAGTATTTCTTCCAATCTTTCTTTTTGTTCTGTTAAATACAAATATCCTATTAATCCTTCAAATGCTGTTGCATACATATAATCAGATAAATCTGCATTTTTTGGCAAGTGGTGATTTTCTGTGTTTCTTGTTCTTCTCACAATCTCTTTTTCTTCATCTGTTAAAAATTCTTGCAAATTTTCTAACTTTTGAGCTTGTGCCTTAGCTTTTACATACTTAATTGCCTCAGTATGTAGATTGTGTGGCTTTAATTTTGTTGTTTCTACTAAATGTGTGCGAATAAACAATTCATAAACACTATCTCCCACATAAGCCCATACTAGTGGTGACATTAAATTTACTTCTGTTTCAGTTTTCATATACTTTCTCCAATGTTATTCTTCCTAATTTTCCGCTTCTAAAATCATTTAAGATTATCCCTGCCGTTTTTTCTTCATCAATATTTCCACCCGATACTACTGCCCCTCTTTTTTTACCAATTAATTGCATAAGATTATATATCTCTTCATTTCTATCTTCTGACTTAATAGTCTCAATATCATTTTCTGTTAATTTATACCTGTCTAACAAATTTGATTTATAACCATTGTACAAATATTTTAATAAATTAAATGCAACTTCCACAGTATCCAATATTTCATCTTTTATTGATCCCGTATAAGATAAATTTAAAGCAACTTTTTTATCCTCAAATTTTGGCCAAAGTACACCCGGGGTATCTAATAATTCTATATTATTTGCAATTCGTACCCATTGTTTTTGCTTTGTAACACCCGGTTTATTTCCTACTTCTGCAAGTTTTTTATTGCATACCCTATTTATAAACGAAGACTTGCCTACATTTGGAATCCCAAGTACCATTACTCTAATATTCTTTTTTACTCTTCCTTTCGATACCGCTTTTTGCATATCTTCTTCCGTTATATGTTCTATTTGTTTTAGAGTTTCTTTTATTCCCTTACCTAAATTACTGTCAGCAATAATTGCTTTAACCCCACTTTTTTTATAATACTCTACCCATTTATCTGTTTCTTTTTCTTCTGCCAAATCACTTTTATTTAATACTACTATTCTTTTTTTATTTGCAATTATTTTTTGTATATCTGGATTTTTACTTGATATAGGAATCCTTGCATCTAATATTTCTATAACTACATCTATTAATTTTATATCTTCAATTATTTGCTTTTTAGTTTTAAGCATATGACCCGGATACCAATTAATATTCATATTATTCTCCCTTAAAATTTGTATTGATTTCTGTCTGCTCTATCATCAAATTTTCTATCATAATCTTTATTTTTATAAAACCAATCTGTTTTCTTATCATTTGTAGATCCTCCTCTATTTTTATTTAAGAATATATCCATAACTGTTAAAAATGGTATTAATATTCCTAAAAAAGATACAAATAAAGATAAATAATCTGATGCTACTGGCTGTCCATTAACTATATTCATTACTCCATTGTACAAGTCTGTTCCAAAATAAAAACCATAAATAAGAAAATATGCTAACGCTCCAAAAATATTTCTTTTTATTATGAATATCATACAAATTAATGTAACAAATAATATTATTATCTCTACATAAAAGTTCAATGGTGTTATTGGAAAAGCCCAATCCATTGAATAAGCAACCGTAACCACTACTCTAAAAATCCAAAACATCGCTCCAAACATTGTTATTAAATAACTAAATAGACTTTTCATTAGTATCTCCCTCCTACATTTAAAATATATTAAATATATTTTAACATAAATATTTTCAAATTACTACATCTCTTTTTAGCAATTTATTTTTTACAACTCCTAACCCTATAAATTTATTGTCGCAATATATTCTATATACTCCATTAAGTAATTCATAAGATAGTTCAACTCCATTTAGAAATAATTGTAATTCTTTATTGTTTATCTCTATTCGAGATTTATCTAAGAATATATTTTCTATAGGTATTATCTTTTCTTTAATAATATTAGCATCCAAATCATCTAAATATATAGAATCTTCAATATTAAAGATATCTACCTTAGTTCGTTGTAATTCTTTCATATAACCTATTGTACCCAATTTTTTTGCTATATCCTCACATAATACCCTTATGTATGTACCTTTTGAACACTTTACCTCAAATGTTATTTCATTATCATAATATTTTTTTAATTCTATATTATATACCTCTACCTCTCTTGGCTTTATATCTACTTCTTTTCCTTCCCTTGCATATTCATAAAGTTTTTTACCATTTACTTTTATTGCCGAATATATAGGAGGAATTTGCATTTGTTTTCCAATAAAACTATTAAGAACATCAACAATTTTCTTTTCATTTAATTCTTTTACCTTTTTATCCTCATATATGACATTGCCTTCTGCATCTCCTGTATCTGTTTGTTTACCCAACCCTATTTTCGCAATATACACTTTGTTATGTTCAATCAAGTATTTGGAAACTTTAGTTGCTGTTCCAATTAAAATTGGCAAAACACCGGTAGCATTAGGGTCAAGCGTACCGGTGTGTCCTACTTTTCTTATATTCAATTTTTTTCTTACAACATTTACTACATCATTTGAAGTATATCCTTTAAGTTTGTTTATTATTATTAATCCATTTATGTTGCTAATATTATCATTTTTCAAATTTTCTCTCATTTATTAAATGTCCCTCATTTTATGTATTTTTTACATTCCTCTATTATTTTTGTTTTTGCTTGTTCAAATGGAAGATTTATATTTCCCCCTGCTGCTCTTATATGACCTCCTCCACCAAACATTAAACATATATCTGAAACATTAACATATTCATTAGAGCGAAGTGATATTTTATATCCATTATCAGTTTCTCTTAAAAATATTGAAATTTCTACACCCTCAATATCTCTTCCCATTTCTACTATTCCATCGTGATCATTATTTCCCGCTCCTACTTTTCTTTCATCTTCTTTTGTTATATATGTAAATGTTATTTTTCCATTTTCTATAAATTCTAACCTATTAATTGCTATTCTTGTAAGTTCAAATCTTTCTTTCGAAATTATTTGTAATACTTTTTTATATACGTCAGAAACATTTACTCCTCTATTCAAAAGCTCTGCCACAAATTCAAATGTTTCTGCTGTCACCCCTTTATATTTAAATCCTCCTGTATCTGTAATTATTCCAGTAAGTAAACACGTTCCTATTTCTTTATCTATAACTACACCTAATGCTCCTAAAACAATTACTAAAATCTGACTACAAGCCGGAGCTGCAGGATCTACATAATTATAATCTGCAAACATAGTATTAGACCCGTGATGATCTATTGAAACTTTTACATTTGCATCTTCAAAATATCTTGTAAAACCATTTAACCTTCTTATGTCTCCACAATCCAAAGCTATTGCCAAATCATAAACTCCACTTCTACCTTCTTTTTTTATTTCCTCACTATTAGGTAAAAATTCAAAAGTTTTAGAATATTCTGGTATTAAAACATCTACATCCTTTCCTAATTGTTTAAGTCCTGTATATAGAGCCAAGCTACTTCCAATAGCATCTCCATCAGGCATTTCGTGTGTAAGTATTACGATATTTTTCGCATTATTTATTTCTTTTACAATATTATCTAAAGTCATTTTATTCTCCTTCTTAAGATTTTTTTATTTTGTAGCATTATACACCATTCTTCCGCCAACTATGGTATACATTACTTTACCTTTTAACTTTTCATTTATAAATGGTGAATTTTTTGATTTTGAAACAACCATATCCTTTGTATAAATATATTCTTTATTTGGATCAAATATTGTCAAATCTGCATCATAGCCTTCTTCTATTACACCTTTATTTTCTAATTTTAATAGTTTTGCAGGATTATATGATGTAACTCTTACTAAATCGTTATATGTCAAATCTCCTGTATCTATTAAATTCATAATTTCACAAGACAAAGCCGTTTCAAAACCTATTATACCATTTGGTGCAGTAGAAAGATCCTTTGCTTTTTCTTCTTCTGTATGTGGTGCGTGATCTGTTATTATGCAATCAATCGTTCCTTCCTTTAAACCTTCTATTATGGCAAGCCTATCTTTTTCTTCCCTTAAGGGAGGATTCATTTTAGCATTTACGCCTTTTCTTAGTACATCTTCTACTGTAAGTGAAAAATAATGTGGACACGTTTCACACGTTACATTTACACCTCTTCTTTTGGCATCCCTTATTATGTTTTTTGAGGTTTTAGTACTAATATGGCAAATATGTGTATGTACATTATTTGTTTCTGCCAGAACTATATCACGAGACGCCATTATTTCTTCTGCTTCTGGAAATACCCCCTCTATATGAAGCTCGTCTGCTATTTTTCCTACATTTATTGCACCCTTTGCAACTGATTTTTCCTCACAATGTGCTGATGTAAAAGAACCTACTTCATTTGCTTTTAACATTGCCTCTCTCATTATTTTAGCATTTACAACAGGGATTCCATCATCAGAAAATGCTATTGCTCCAGCTTTCTTCATTTCTTCAAAATTCACTAACTCTTCTCCCTTTTCTCCTTTTGTAATTGAAGAAAATGGAAAAACATTGCACAAATTAACCTCTTTTGCTTTTTGCATTACCAATTCCAATACCTCTGGATTATCTGCAACAGGATTTGTATTTGGCATTGGGCAAATTGTTGTAAATCCACCTGCAACTGCACTTTTGGCTCCTGTTTCAATCGTTTCCTTCTGTTCAAATCCCGGTTCTCTTAAATGGCAATGCATATCTATCATTCCGGGAATAATTATAAGTCCTATGCAATTTATTGTTTGGTCTACTTCTTCTTGTATTTCAGTATCAACTTTCGCAATTTTTCCATCTTTTATTAAAATGTCCATTTCCCCATCTAATGCATTCTTGTAATCAACTACTCTTGCATTTTTTAATAATATCTTCATATTAAATTATTCTCCTTTTTATTCAGTTTAAGGAACAGACCTTACTTATCAGTCTTTTTTATATTTTGAGGTACATCACTCGTTTTAAATATTTCTTTTAATATTGTATCTATTTTTTCTCCATATTGTATCGAATCGTCTAATTCAAATACTAATTCTGGTGTAACCCTTAAATTTATTTTTTCAGCAATTCTACTTCTAATAAATCCAGAAGAAGATTTCAGTCCTGCTAACGTTTGTTTTATATTTTTAGAATTAAGTATACTTATATAAACTTTAGCATATCTTAAATCTGGAGAAATTTTAACAGATGTTACACTAATCATACCAGTTACATTAGAATTAGTAACTTCGTAATTAATTATATTACTAATTTCCCTCTTTAATTCTTCATTTATTCTATTAAGCCTATTACTTCCACCTTGTCTTTTCATATTACCTCCTTGTCCATTTTTATGAAACGAAGCAAATTAGGTATATTGCTAGGAAAACAAGTAAAAATTTTTACATAGTTCGACAACGCAAGACTAAGTTTTCTATTCGTTTCACCTATTGTTTAACCTGTTCCATAACATAAGCCTCTATTATGTCTCCCTCTTTAATATCGTTATAATTTTCTATTTGGATTCCACATTCATACCCTTCTGCTACCTCTTTTACGTCATCCTTCATCCTCTTTAATGAAATTAATTTACCATCATATATTACAATATGACCTCTTAATACTCTTACTCCTGCATTTCTTGCCATTTTTCCATTTGTTACATAACATCCTGCTATTGTACCAACATCAGAAATTCTAAATGTTTGTCTTACTTCTGCATTACCAATTATCACTTCTTTATATACAGGATCAAGCATTCCCTTCATTGCAGATTCAACATCTTCAATCGCATTATATATTACAGAATATGTTTTTATTTCTACTCCTGCTTTTTCAGCCATATCTTTTGCTATTGGTTCAGGTCTTACATTAAATCCAATTATTATAGCATTTGAAACATTTGCAAGAGTAACATCACTTTCCGTTATTGCACCTACATTTGCGTGTATTACTTTTACTAATACTTCTTCATTAGATAACTTTTCCAATGACTGTGTTATAGCTTCAACAGAGCCTTGAACGTCTGCCTTTACTATAATATTTAATTGCTTTAAATTTCCTTTTTCTATTTGACTAAATAAATCATCCAATGTAACCTTTGTATTATTATTCAAAGCTTTATCCCTTGCCTGACGTTTTCTTCTTTCCATTAAATGTTTAGCAGTCTTTTCATCTTTTACTTCATAGAAA
>CAYZMV010000018.1:8427-12511 GCA_964479635.1 uncultured Clostridium sp.
TCTACTGGTGTTGATGGACCTGCTTTTTTAACCTTTTGTCCTTTATCATTTGTCATAGCTCTTATTCTACCTATAACAGAACCCACTAAAATTGTGTCACCAACATCAAGTGTACCACGTTGTACAAGCATTGTTGCTACTGGTCCTTTTGCTTTATCTAACTTAGCTTCTATAACTACACCCTTTGCTTGTTTTTTAGGATTTGCTTTTAATTCCTTCATATCAGCTACTAATAATACCATTTCTAATAAATTATCTATATTAATTCTTTTCTTAGCAGAAATTGGCACAAATATTGTGTCTCCTCCCCACTCTTCAGATACTAAACCATACTCTGCAAGTTGTTGTTTTACTCTATCAGGATTTGCACCCTCTACATCAATCTTATTAATTGCAACAATTATTGGTATTCCAGCTGCTTTAGCGTGATCTATTGCTTCTATGGTTTGAGGCATTACTCCATCATTTGCAGCAACAACAAGTATTGCTATATCTGTTATTTGTGCACCTCTTGCACGCATCGCAGTAAACGCCTCGTGTCCTGGAGTATCTAAAAATGTAATTTCTCTTCCATTTACCTCAACTTTGTATGCTCCGATTGCTTGAGTTATTCCTCCTGCTTCACCCTCTATTACGTTTGTTTCCCTTACCGCATCTAAAAGTGAAGTTTTACCGTGGTCTACGTGTCCCATTACAACAACTACTGGTGGTCTTGCTTTTAATTCTTCTTCCTTATCTTCGCTATCATCAAATAGTATATCCTCATCTGTAACAACTTCTTTTTTATGTGCTGTTACACCAAATTCACTAGCTATTAAAAATGCTGTATCAAAATCCACCTCATTGTTTATTGTTGCAAAAATTCCATATCCTAATAATTTCTTTATAATTTCACTACTTGTTTTTTTAAGTTCACTGCTTAAATCTTTTACTGATATTGTTTCTGGTATTGTAATATCTGTTAAATCAAATATTTTTTGTTTTACCCTATTTTCATTTTGTTGTAATTTCTTTTTGCCTCTTCTACCCCTCGTTGTAGTTAAATCATAATAGTCAAGCATTGAACCTTCATCAAACATATTTGATAATCTATTTTCTTGTTTTAAATCCTTTAATTTATGACTACTAATTTCTTCATATCCATTTCTTCTTGACCTTGCATTTCTTTTGTTCGTTTTTTCTTCATATCTGTTATTTTTTTGTTTATCAATAGACTTGTTTGAATACTCTCTTACACTTTCCTTTTCAACTATATCTACTGCCATTATATTTTTAATATTCTTTTCGATTCCCTTTTCATCAAGAGGTTTTCTTCCATAATTATACTGTCCTTGTCCCTTTTTGTTAAAAGGTCTATTATTGTTTTGACCATTCCTATTAAATGTTCTGTTTCCATTGTTTTGAAAATCTTTATTATATGGTCTATTGTTATTATAATGATTATATGGTCTATTTGCGTGATTATATGGTTTTGATTGGGTATTATTATTTATTACGTGTGTTTGACTTTGAGGTTCTTTATGCACCTTATTCTCTGTTTTTTCATTTGCCTTTACAATATGTTCTTGTGAAACATTTTCTACCTTATTTTTAGGTTTTTCTGGGGTACTCTTTTTGCCAAATAATTCACTTACCGTAAGAGGTTTGTTAGGTTTATTTCTATACACTATGTTATAATCTGTTTTTCTTTCTCTTTCAATAAAGCCCACATCTCTATTCTGTCTTTTTTCTATCTTCTTTTCTTCTTTTACCTCATTATTGATATCATCTGATACAATTACAGCCCTTCTTATAATTACAGGTTCTTCTTTTTTTTCTTTTTCTTCTTTTTTTACCCCTGAGAATTTTGATTCTATTTTTTTTGCATCAGTTTCATCAACACTACTCATATGTGATTTTACATCCAACCCTAATTCTAAAGCCTTTTCTAAAACCTCTTTGCTGTTTACTCCTATCTTTTTTGCTATTTCAAATATTTTTATTTTACCCAATATGTTCACCCCCACAAATCACATTCATACTTAATCTTTCAGTCTTTTTATTTATCAATAATTACACCCCTTAATTTTTTATAAATTTCTTCATCTATTTTAGTCTCAAAAATCCTTTCCAATTTTTTTGATTTAATCACCTTCTCAAGACACGCTATGTTATCACATATATATGCTCCCCTACCTGATAACTTGCCTGTTTTATCTATTGAAATATTGCCTTCTTTATTCATAACAATCCTAATAAGATTACTTTTATCTTTTTTAGTATTACAACCTATGCACATTCTTTGTACAATTTTTTTCATATTATTCATTTCCTTCTACTGTTTCTGCTGAATTATTTTCCTTCTCAACATTTCCATCTTCTTGTTTTTCTAATAATTCTCTAAATTGAGACTCGCTCTTTATATCTATTTTCCAATTTGTTAATCTTGCAGCCAATCTAACATTTTGTCCTGCCTTACCAATGGCTAAAGATAATTGATCATCTGGAACAATAACCTGTGCAAATCTTTCTTCCTCTTTTATATCCACTGCCATCACCTGTGCTGGAAGCAATGATGCAGAAATAAATATTGCTGGATCTTCATTCCACTCTATAACATCTATCTTTTCACCTTTTAATTCATTAATTATATTTTGTATTCTTATTCCTTTTTGTCCTACACACGAACCAACCGGATCAATATTTTCATTTGTAGAATATACAGCAACTTTACTTCTAGCACCTGCATCCCTTGCAACATTTTTTATTTCTATTAATCCTTCATAAATTTCTGGAATCTCAAATTCAAATAACTTTCTTACAAAATCCGGATGACTTCTTGAAACTAATACTTGTGGAACTCCTTTAATTCCTTTTACTACACTTATTACATAAGCTCTTATTTTGTCATTTACCTTATATTCTTCAGTAGGTATTTGATCTTTTACAAGCATTATACCTTCTAATTTGCCCAAATCTAATACTACTGTTCCACCATCTGCTTTTTGTACAATGCCAGAAACAATTTCTCCCTTTCTATTGTTATATTCAGTAAATACCATATTTCGTTCTGCTTCCCTAATTTTTTGTACTATAACTTGCTTTGCCGTTTGAGCTGCAATTCTACCAAAGTCTCTAGGTACAATTTCAAATTCCACTGTATCCCCAACTTTTGCATCTTTATTTTCTTTCTTAGCTTCTTCTAAACTAATTTGTAGCATTTCATTTTCTACTTCATCAACAACTTCTTTTACTGAATAAACCCTTATATCCCCTGTTTCAGCATCTATCGTTACTTTCACATTTTCGGCAGAATCAAAATTTCTTTTATACGCTGTCACCAATGCTGTTTCTATTGATTCTAATAAATATTCTTTGCTTATTCCTCTTTCTTTTTCTAATTCTTTAATTGCAGATATCAACTCTTTAGTCTCGATTGATTTCATTATTACCATCATCCTTTCCTTTACCAGTTATATACTGTTTTTATTTGCGATATATTTTTCCTATCTATAATTATTTCTTTATTACTTAAGATAGTTATATAATCATTACTAAAACTTTTTAATATTCCTTTATACTGTTTTTGTTCCCCCAATGGTTTAAACAATTTTACTTGAACTTCATTATTCAAATTATCTTTTAAATGTTTATCCTTCCTCAGTATTCTTTCAACTCCGGGAGAAGATACTTCCAAAAAATACTGTTCTTTTATATAATCTTCTTTATCTAATATTCCATCAATTATATTACTTACTTTTTCACAGTCGTCTAAATTTATACCATTTTTAGAATCAATATATATTCTTAAAAAATAATCTTTTCCCTCTTTTACATATTCAACGTCATATAAATCATATCCTAAATCATTAATTGTTTTAGACAGTAACTTTTCAACTTTCTCTTCAATATTCGCCAATTAGTATTCTCCTTTTCAAAACTTAAGAGTGGGATTTGTTCCCACTCTTCTAGTTGTTTTTGTAATTGCTTTTATTATTATATCCTAATAAATTAAAAAAATCAAGCTTTTTGTAAAATTTAGAATTATAATTTTTTTGTACATTATACCCCTCGCCGACGGAAGACCGAAAGTCCTTCCTGTCGG
>CAYZMV010000019.1:0-12402 GCA_964479635.1 uncultured Clostridium sp.
ATCATTGCAAGTTCTTCTTTATATTCGTCTGTTTCACCCAAATACATATTAACTGATAAAAATGGAGCCTGACCATTCGTATTTGTCATTGAATTAACTTGATAATTAAATGTTTGTACGCCATCTGCAACTTCCTTTTTTGTATCTATATCTGCAAGTCTTTTGCAATCTTCTTCTTTTAAATTATAATCTTTGTATTTTTTATAGTATTTTTCATAACTTGCTCTGACAAATGGAGCTAAATGTGTAAGTGATACTGTTGCTCCGCCATAGCTTGATGATGAAACTGCAAGAATTATTTGTGTAGCTATAGTAGCTGCCGTAATAAATCTATGTGGTTTCTCAATCATAACTCCATTTATTATTGTTCCATTTTGTAACATATCATCTAAATTAATTAATTCACAATTATGAAGAGCATTTTGTGCAAAATAGTCTGCATCGTGAAAATGTATAATTCCTTCATCGTGTGCTTTTACTATGTCTTCTGGAAGTAAGAATCTTCTTGTTATATCTGTACTTGTAATTCCAGCTAAGTAATCTCTTTGCGTTGTGATTACTGTAGCATTTTTATTAGAATTTTCATTATTCCAGTATTCATTTTCTCCTTCAATTAATTCTTTTATTGATTGATCAGTAGTATTAGCCTTTCTAACTAATTCTCTTGTATAACGATATGTAATATATTTTTTTGCCAATTTGAATTTTTGAAGAGACATTAATTTTTCTTCAATAACATCTTGTATGTCTTCTACTAAAATTCTTGATTTATCAAGTTCTTCTATATACTTTATGATATCATCAATTTGCTCATTTGTAGCCCTTTCTTTTTTAGATACTTCGTTATTAGCCTTTTGAATTGCTATTCTTATTTTTTCTGGATTATATGCAACTATTGTTCCATCTCTTTTTATAATTTTCATTTTACATCTCCCCCTTCGTAATGTAATTGCATTATACCATAAAAAAATAAAAATGTTGTTGCAAATGCAACAACATTTTTGACAATACTCTCTAATGCTAGTATCATCAAGGTTAAAACGTTTTATTACATTTATATTACAAGTTTATTACAATTTAAATACCTTTAAAAAGCCTTTATTTAGAGCCATTTCTGCTGATTAACTAAATAATCAAATATTTAGTTTTACATTTTTTTATTGAAATTCTATATTTCAATTAATTCATACTCTCTGCTTCCAATTCCTAAATCACTCGCCGTCTCTATTGTATGCATTCCTTGTCTTGAATTAATTCTTTCTAGCAAATGTTCTTTTCCCGGATCATTTGAATTTTTTACTAAATCTATACAAGCTTCATCTATTGCAACTGGGTCTAATGATGATAATATTCCAATATCCTTCATACAAGGATCTTCTGCAACGTTACAACAATCACAATCTACACTCATATTACACATTACATTTATATACGCAATATTTCCTTCAAATTTTTTTGCAACACTACTTGCTGCATCTGCCATAGATTCTAAAAATTTTAATTGATCTGTCTTAAACATATCACCATAACTTGCATTTTCCTTTCCAGCACAATGAATATATCTTTTTCCTTTACTTGACGCAACACCTATTGATAAATGTTTTAATGCTCCTCCATAGCCTCCCATTGGATGTCCTTTAAAATGCGATAAAACAAGCATTGAATCATAATTGTCTATATGTTTTCCAACATAATTTTTCTTAATTACCTTTCCATTTGGAATTTCTAATACTTTGTCTTCGCCTTCAGCATCCATAATATCTACATTAAAATATTTAGTCCACTTATGTTCCTCCATTAATTGCCTATGTTTTTCAGTTGTATCTCTTGCTCCATCATACGCTGTATTGCATTCTACAACGGTTCCGTTTACGTGCTCTACTATTTTTCTTACCATTTCTGGTCTTATATAATTTTGATTTCCCCTTTCTCCTGAATGTAGCTTTACAGCAACCCTTCCTGTAAGTTGCCTGCCAAGCACATCATACATTTTAACAATATTTTCTGGAGTAATCTCCTTGCAAAAATATACCTTTGATTTTTCCATTTAAACCATCCCTTTTCTATATAATTTTATTATTGAGCAATGATATTGCTTTTATTAGTTTTCTCCATTAATCTACTCTTAATGCAACTACTGGATCTTTTTTACTTGCCATTTTTGAAGGTATTAGACCTGCAATCATAGTAAGTAGCATACTTATAATAACAAGTATTACTCCAGCAATAGGTGGAACCATTGTTTTAACGCTTACTCCTGTTAGACTATAAATAGCCTTATTAATTGGAAATGTTAGAAGAACTGTTATTCCTACTCCAAGTAAACCTGAAATTAATCCTATTATAAACGTTTCTGCTCTAAATACCCTTGAAATATCTTTTTTAGATGCACCTATACTACGAAGTATTCCTATTTCCTTTGTTCTTTCAAGTACTGAAATATATGTTATAATTCCTATCATTATTGAAGATACTATTAATGATATTGCTACAAATGATATTAAAACATAACTAATAATATTAATAATTTGATTTACTGATTTCATCATAACTCCTATTACATCAGTATAACTTATAACATTTTCTTCCTTGTCGTTATCTTTTTGTTTTTGATTATAATTCTCGATTTCCTTTGTAATACCATCCTTAGATTCGAAATCTTTAGGATAAATACTTATTGAAACTGGATTGTTTAAGTCAATAGCACCTAATTTTTCTAGATTTTTTTCATAACTAGAATTCATATTTTCTGTATATGCTTCCATCATTTGCGATAATTCTTCTGCACTTAAAGATGCCATCGCCATTTTTTGCTCTGTTGATAATGAGTCATAATTGAATTGTTGTTTTTCATCTTGTGAAGGAAATTCTAATCCAGAAAATATATTTATGTCAGGTTTTTCTTTTTGCTCTTTTACAATGTCAGACTCATTTGATTTATTTATTATGTATTCTTCTAAAGCCTTTGTATATCCAACTCCCTCTCTCATAGAAGTAGCAACTGTTTCTGGATTTTGTTTGATTATTCCTACAATTTTAATACTTTCTGCATCATCAATTTTTTGTTTCATATATTCGTCATCATCTTCTTTATCAAGCCACAATCCCTTTTCTTTAGCATAATAATCTGAATTTAAAATTAATTTAAATGACAAACCTAATAATTCATCATAACTATATGATGTTTGAACTGCTTCTTCAACTGACTCTCCTTTTTGCATTGTATTAAATCTTTTTTCTAATTCACCTTGATCTTTTAATCCCAATGTATAAAGCGTGTAATCACTAATTTCATTATTTTCATTTACAACTAAAACTACCTCATTATAGTTTTCAGGCCAAGCACCTGCAAGTAGGTCATATTGTGAATGTAACAGTTCCTCATTATCTAACAACTCCATCCACACATCCATATTCGTCATAACGGCAGACATCGAGGAATTATTACCTGCCTCAACCATTTCTCCCATACCTATAGCATCCATAACAGTACTTGGATTAACTTTTATTATTCCATCATCTGTATTTTCCTTATATAAATTAATTTGTAAATTATAACTATAATCTACTGCATTTGCATAATTTCTTATTGGATTATTTTCTTCTTCTAAATAATTTTTTAATTCTTTTAAATTATTATTTGTTACCTTATTTGAAAGTGTAGCTATCATTTCATCCATTATATCTGCCGAATAAACTCTTCCTTCTTCGTAGCCCGATTTATCTTGATTTGTTTCTCCCATCATATTTTCCATCATATTAGACATATCAACTGTTTGCTTTTCTATTGTAACAGGATATGATGATAAAGTATCTTCTTCTACTTTATCTATGTAATTTTGAACCCCTGTTGATATTGCAAGTATTAAAGCAATTCCAATAATACCAATGCTTCCAGCAAACGCTGTTAAAAAAGTTCTTCCTTTTTTAGTCATTAAATTATTCAAGCTCAAATTAAATGCAGTAAAAAAACTCATAGAAGGTTTTTTAGTTTTAGTTTTATCCTCCTTATTTTTATTTTTTTCTGATTTGTACGGATTACTATCATCTATTACTTTTCCATCTAAAACTTTTATTATTCTTGACGAATATTTTTCTGCTATTTCTGGATTATGTGTTACCATTATTATTAACTTATCTTTTGAAATCTTTTTCAATATTTCCATTATTTGTATACTTGTTTTTGTATCTAATGCACCAGTTGGCTCATCTGCAAGTATTATTTCTGGATTATTTACCAATGCTCTTGCGATTGCAACCCTTTGCATTTGTCCACCAGACATCTGGTTAGGTTTTTTATTAATTTGATCTTTTAGTCCAACGCTTTCTAATGCCTTTATGGCTCTCTTTCTTCTTTCCTTTTTTGGAACTCCAGATAATGTAAGTGCAAGTTCTACATTTGATAAAACTGTTTGATGTGGTATTAAATTATAATTTTGAAATACAAATCCTACAGAATGATTTCTGTATGTATCCCAATCTCTATCTTTAAACTCTTTAGTAGATTTACCGATTTATTGATAAATCTCCACTTGTATATCTATCTAATCCACCTATTATATTTAAAAGTGTTGTTTTTCCACATCCACTTGGTCCAAGTATTGATACAAATTCTGATTTTCTAAATTCAATATCTATCCCTTTTAATGCTTCTACTTTTGAATCTCCTGATAGATACTCCTTAGTAATATTCTCTAATTTTAGCATTGTGCTCTCCTTTCAAAATTTTCCAAATATTGTACTTTTCACTTTTGTAATTATATTCCTCAAAGGTAATCAATGTCAACTACTAAAATTATCTTTTTCTTGACATTAGTGATATAATTACATTTGATTATTAAATTGGAGGTTAGCTATGGATAAACGAAAATTAGAATTAGTTACAGATTTTTATGAATTTACAATGTCAAATGGATATTTCGCAAAAAATATGCAAAATACAATTTCATATTTTGATGTATTTTTTAGAGAAATACCTGATAATGGCGGTTATGTTATATTCGCGGGTTTAGAGCAGATAATTGATTACGTGAAAAATTTGAGATTTTCGGATGAAGATATTGATTACTTAAAAAATAAAAATATATTTTCGGATGAATTTTTGAATTATCTAAAAACTTTTAAATTTACAGGAACAATTTGGTCTGTTCCAGAAGGAACTGTTGTGTTTCCAAATGAGCCTTTAATTACCGTTAAAGCCCCTATTATTGAAGCACAACTTTTAGAAACTGCATTACTTTGTTTAATTAATCATCAATCATTAATCGCAACTAAAGCAAGTAGAATAGTTAATTCGGCTCAGGGTCGTCCTGTAATGGAATTTGGAGCAAGACGTGCTCATAGTGTGGATGCTGCCGTTTTTGGAGCAAGAGCCGCAATTATTGGTGGATGTGTTGGAACATCGTGTACCTTAACAGCAAAAGAATGGAATGTTCCTGCAAGTCGGAACAATGGCTCATAGTTTTATACAAGCATTTGATTCTGAATATGAGGCATTCAAGGCTTATGCCGAAAACTATCCTAATGATTGTACTTTGCTAATTGATACTTATGATACATTAAATTCTGGTATAAAAAATGCAATTAAAGTATTTAATGAAGTTTTAGTTCCAAATGGGTATAGGCCTAAGGCTGTAAGATTAGATAGTGGTGATTTATCTTATCTTTCTAAAAAAATTAGAACCATATTAGATGAGGCTGGATTTGAAGATTGTAAAATTTGTGGAACAAATGCTTTAGACGAATATGTAATAACTTCTATATTAGACGAAGGTGCTAAAATAGATTTATTTGGTGTTGGAGAAAACTTAATTACTGCTAAAAGCAACCCAGTCTTTGGTGGTGTATATAAATTAGTTGCTATTGAAAAAAATAATAAAATAATACCTAAAATTAAGGTATCTAATAATACAATCAAAATAACTAACCCGGGATTTAAAAAAACTTATAGATTTTATGATAAAAAAACTAATAAGGCTCTAGCTGATGTAATTACATTAAATGACGAAGTACCTTCAACTGACAAATATATCATTTTTGATCCTTCATCTCCTTGGAAAAAGAAGGTTCTAACAAATTATACTATAAGACCTTTGCAAGAAATAATATTCGATAATGGAAATTGTGTTTATAATTCGCCAGATTTAAATACAATAGCAAAAAATGCAAAAAAAGAATTAAACACATTGTGGGATGAAGTAAGACGTATAAAAAATCCACATAAATATTATGTAGATTTATCTCAAAAACTATGGGATTTAAAAAATGAATTGTTAAATAAATAATTTTTTGCAAAATTAATGTTCATTTTTACTTTTATCATATTCGCTTATATTTTCTAAAAGTCTATGCATTTCATTAGATATTTCAGATTGTTCAAAATTTTCATTATATCTATATTGTCCGCACATTCTATGCAATATAGGATTAGCTACTGAAAGTTGTTCCATTTTAAATTCTTCTTCATTAAAATGCATAGTAGCATTATTTTCTTTTACATATTTTATATATTTTTCTAGATTTGTTTCTCCTGTTATATCATAAAATCTATCTTGTATTTTTGTTATTATATGATATGGTATTTCATTATATGTTATTAAAAATGGTGTAGTATACTTAGGAAATTTACTTACAAATATTTTATACAAATCTCCGCAATTTCCATTTAAAAATACCTCTTCAGCATTTAAGTTCATTTCTTTCATTTTCTTTTTAATAAATTCAATAAGTTTTACTACCTCTACATTTACATCATCCATATATTTTCTCCTATTTCAATATTACTCCATTTTGTTTTATTATTTTACATTCTCCTTACATCTAAGTTCTCTCAATTCATATTTGAAACTACAAAGTTCCACGCATCTCTGCACATATCCTCTATTCCCTTTTCACAGACCCAACCTAGTTCCTTTTTTGCCTTTGTAGCGTCTGCATAACACTCTGCTACATCTCCCGGTCTTCTATCTACTATTTTATACTTTACTTTTACATTATTTACCTTCTCAAATGTTTTTACAATCTCCAATACAGAATATCCCTTTCCTGTACCCAAATTATATATTTGTACACCAGTCTCTTTTCTTACTTTATCTAGGGCTTTTAAATGTCCTTTTGCTAAGTCAACAATATGTATGTAATCTCTAACACCTGTTCCATCTTTTGTTGGATAATCATTTCCAAAAATACTTAATATTTCTAACTTGCCAGATGCAACCCCCGTTATATATGGCATAAGATTATTTGGTACATCATTTGAATCTTCTCCAATTAGACCACTACTATGAGCCCCTATAGGATTAAAATATCTAAGTATTGATATACTAAATTCATTATCTGCTATATAAACATCTTTCAATATTCGTTCTATAAATAGTTTTGTTGTTCCATAAGGATTTGTTGTTCCTCCTGTTTTACAGTTTTCAGTCAATGGGATTCTTTCTGGATTTCCATACACAGTTGCAGATGAACTAAACACTAATTTTTTGCAATTATATTTTTTCATCAATTTTAATAATACCAAAGTCCCTGTTATATTATTGTGGTAATATTCAATAGGTTTTTTAATTGATTCCCCAACAGCTTTTAATCCTGCAAAATGTATTACAGATTCAATGTTATTTTCCTTAAATACTTTTTCTAATTTCTGTTCATCTAATAAATCAACTTCATAAAACTTAAAATTTTTTCCTGTAATTTGTTTGATTTTATCTAAAACCGTAGGTTTGCTATTTATAAAATTATCTACAATTACAATATCTTCATTTTGATTTAATAATTCAACAACTGTGTGACTTCCTATATATCCTGCTCCACCCGTTACTAAAATTGCCATATTCTTCTTCACTCCTCTTTTTCATTTCACTTAATTATATATCAAAAGAAGAACCATAACAACATTTTTTAAATAATTATTAAATTTTTAGTCAGTGGATAAGTGAATAAAATAAAATAGAATCTTAATGTCTGTTCCCTAAATCCTATTTTATTTCTTAAAAATTTTTAATAACTTATTAAAAAATCTCTTTATAAAATTTTCTTTTTTTACAACCGTCAAACTATTGTCTAAAGGAGTTTTATTTATATCTTGTTTTTGCTTAAATATCTCATCAACATCTTTTCCGGAATATTCTTCCTGTTTCTTATTTTCAATTTCAATTTTTTCTTGTAAATCCTGCTGAGCAAATTCTCTCTTTTCATCATCTGTTGCCCAATAGCTTCTATATATTAATGCTAATATGCTTTCAGTTTCCTTTAATAAAATTTGTTTATCTATTTGTATATCTGATTTTATATTAATTTGATAATTTATATTTCTATTGTTGTTTATAAAATTCATAAATCTATCAGGAACCTTCCTTAATAGTTCATCTTCTGTATTTCCTAAAATAATATACACTTCTTGAAAGGCATTTCTATAAACCTCATCTATCATATTCGGAATCTCCTTTATCCTTTGTTTTTGAGAGCATATCTTTGATATGTAAATATGTTGAATGAACCACATCACTAGGTGTTCTACTTGCTATTTGTTTGAATTGTTCCCTTTTAAATCTTTTTTGTGCAAAACCTTTTTTATCGCTTTTTTTGAATACAGTTGCATCTTTGACTGTTTCCCATCTATCCATATAAATTTGTCTATCTTCTGCATTTTCTATTATTAGATTTAAAAAATTTTCGGCTTTTTGTTTTTCTGTTATATCTGTTTTATAAAATGCTTCTAACTTTTCTTCATATAAATCTGGATGTTCAGTCATTTTTATTGCTGTATCAATTAAAGAGGCATATAAAAATACATTTTGTTTAATTACATTTGGATTCAATGTGCCATTTGCCATTCTAAATTCTATCGTATTTTTTTTACTATTCCCTATATTTGTTAAATTTAAACCAGAATATCTCCTTTCATCTAATTTGTATTTTCCTGCAATATTTCTTAGTTTTCCAAATTTTTTATATGATACTTTTAAAGTTCCATTTTGTATTTGTTTAAGTATTTTTTTACCTGTAGGTGCAGCCATTCCATTTCGCCACATTGCTGAGATTAAATGAAGTCCTTTAAACTCTTTATTTATAGCCCCTTTTCGTATTGGGTCATTTTTGTCGTTACACATTTTATATAATAATTCTTCTGACTCAGCATATAGTCTTAAAAAATTTCTCATTGTACTAGGATTTTTCGTTAAGACACCAGCATCAAAATGTATATGCAAACCGCAATTACTGTCAGCAACAACTTCATTGCCATTTTTCCCTGGATATTTTTTTATATGTTCACACATATCTGCTATACTTTCCCAATCTTGTTCTGAATCATATAAAATTGGAGATACTAATTCAGCACCACCTTTTGAAACAAGTGATTCTTCACTAGCACTTGCCATATGCCATTTTTTGCTTTCAATATATTTAGCGCTTTCACCTGTATATAGCCCATTTTTTCCTTTTGTTCTTACATTGTTAGCTTCTAATTCAATTCCAAATCTAAAACCATCTGGCAGTCCTAATTTGTTAAAATTATTTGTATATTTCATAAAATTTTCTCTCTTTTTTCTTTATTTGTAATATATTTTGGGGTTTGTCCCCTAAATCTTATTTTTATTTATTTAATAATGAAATTTTTTCAGTTACATTTTCATTTCTTAATATGCTTTTTAATTCATCTTGTGAAATTTCGTCTATTTTACCAAGTTTCGTGAAATTCCAAGTATTTGTTTATGGTGCTGATGATACTAAATTGAATGCATTTATTTGTAAATACTGTTTACTATCATTATTACTGTATATTTCACTTTTCTTTTGAATTTTTGATTTTTTATCAATTTCATCCAAAGACATTTCTGATGAACCTTTTTCTAAATACTTTTCTAATTCTCTATTTATATTCATATTTCTTTCATTTTTTCTTCTTAAAATTCCATAACATCCTACAGGTGATAAAAAAAGTTTATCAGTTTCTTCTGGTGCAACAACATCTTTCATTGTTGCAAATTTACATTTATTAGGTATTTTACTTGCATTTATGTTTAACTTATCCAATAAACATTGATTTTCTAAATCTACATAAATACCATCGTCATATTTAACTTTATTATCATAATTTAAAATAGCATTGCTTATTTTATCATTTTTTTTTGTTTTATATTCTTTCAATCTATTTCCTATCCATTTAATAACAGGAATAGCCCAAGAATTTCCAATCGCTTGATATCGTGTTGTATTTTTAGCTATATCTATTTTAGTATAATTATCAGGAAAACCCATAAGTCTTTCACATTCTAAAGGTGATAATCTTCTTATTCTTCCATCTTGTGCTACAAATAATGAACCATTGTATGCTGCAGCATTTCCATTCCATTTTGTGCCATATGCAGAATATAAACAATCAGTATATTCTCTAAAAACTTGATATTCATGTCCATCTTTTTCAAACTTTAAATTATATTTTGGATAATCCTCTGTAATAGTATTTTCCTTTTCTTCAAATAATATATTTTCAGGATAAAAATCTTTTCCACCAGCTAAAACATAAAGTCTTTTTCTTTGTTGTGGTAAGCCAAAATATTTTGCATCTAATACTCTCCATGCCACATTTCTTTTTGTTCCTCTTACAATTCCTGCATTTGGCCATTTTTTAAATTTTAAAACTTTATCAAATCCTGCTAAATAAGATATAAAGCAACCAAAAGCATTAGTTTTATCTTTTAGAACTCCTTCTACATTTTCCCAAAAAACAATAGTTTTATCTAATTTATTCTTAATTCTTTTCTGGTCATTTGCTTCTATAATATCTATAAATTTTAAAGTCAAGTTGCCTCTTTCATCGTTTAATCCATTTTGCAAACCTGCAAAAGAAAATGCTTGACATGGAGTCCCTCCGCAAATTAAATCTGGAGTATATATTTCATTGTTTAAAATTTTTTTAGGTATCTGTTTCATATCTCCTAAGTTTTCTATATTGGGATATCTTTTATTTAATACTTCAGATGGAAAAGGTGCAATTTCAGAAAACCACTTAAACTTAAAATTTAATGGTAACCATGCAACAGAAGCAGCTTCAATTCCTGAGCAAACGCTTCCAACCGTTAAATCATTCATTCTTAGTCCTCCTTATTCTCTATTCTCTTTATTAATTGTTCTCTCCATTCTTCAATGTCATACCATGCACATCCAATACAACCTTTTTCAGCTTCTTTACCCTCTCTTGGAATAGTATTATCCCAATTTTCGTTTCCTTCATAAAAGAATGGTATTCCAAAAATAATTCCTCTTTTCCCAGTTTGGTAACATTTCCTGCATACCTCTCTTTTTTGTTGATTTCTTTGATTGGTTAACAGTTGAAATTTTCTCATTATTTCCTCATCAGTCATATTATCTGGATTTTCATCTTTTGTATCACTACCCCATCTTATTTCAGAAAATTTATGATCTGGCAAACAATTACGATTTTCTGTATATTCATAAACATCAAAATAATTTAATAATTTTAAGATTCTCTTTCTTAATACAGGTGTCCATGTTTCATATCCATTTCCTGTATATATTCCTCTTTTAATAGGTAATAAAATTAAGTGTGTTCTATTTGAATTGCATTTAGGACAAAATTTATTTGTATTAGTTGCTATAGTATACCCAAATTCTTTTAGGTCTTGTATTCTTCTTGCCCAATTCGGATTATTTGGTAAATCACAATTTACACATTTCCAACCACCAGTTTTTAAAACATTAAAAAACTCTTTTGTAACATTTGCATTAGGTTTATTCTGCCAAAAATCATTTTGTTCTTTTTGCCATTTTGCGATATTTTCTTTTTTCATTTGTTCATAAATGTCATTTAAATACTTAAAAAGTTCACGTTCTTCTTGTATATTGATTCCTGTTCTTCTATATTCAATCGGAATCCATAAATCCCAATCATAATCGTTATATTTAAAAATCACATGAATATACCTTTCAGATGCTTTACTATGTATATGTATTTCTTCATTTGGTATAATAATATTTTCATTTAATTTCTCATCCATTTTATTATTCCTACTTTCAATTATTAAAATTCAATATTATTTTATCATTCAATCTTTATTTAGGCAACATATTTAAAAATATTTTCAAAAATTTGTTCTGTTCGTTATAATTAGAAAAAACTCACATCTGTACATTTGACGAGTCAGATGCGAGTTTTCAAATCTAATTCGGCAAAACCACGTTTGTGGAATTGTCATTTCCTATATTTATTATACTCATATATTATTTTAGGAATGTCAAATAATATTAAATTATTCTGTTTGACAAAATTTTCGTTCCATAATTGTGAAAGGAAATGATTTTGATGTAAATACATTACACCTTTGGAGCCGATGAGCAGAATTGAACTGCTGACCTTTGAATTACGAATTCACTGCT
>CAYZMV010000020.1:0-12207 GCA_964479635.1 uncultured Clostridium sp.
TCTAAATTTTCATATCCTCTTAATATATATTCTATATTATTTACTCTTGTTTTTCCCTTTGCTACAAGTCCTGCTATTACTACTGCTGCCCCTCCTCTTAAATCTGTTGCTTCTACTGTTGCTCCATTTAATTTTCTTACTCCTTTTACAATAGCAATTTTCCCCTCTATATTTATTTTTGCTCCCATTCTTTTTAGTTCGTTTGTATATCTATATCTATTTTCAAATATATTTTCTACTATAACTGATGTTCCTTTGCTTGTGCATAGCATACTTGTGAAAACTGATTGCATATCCGTTGGAAAACCAGGATATGGCATAGTTTTTATATCAGTTGATTTTAATCTTTTTGGTGACTCCACAATTATACTATTTTTATTAATTTCAAATTTGCATCCACATTCCTCTAATTTGTTAATTATTGGTCCTATATGTTCTGGAACAACATTATTTAATTGTGCTTTGCCTGAAGTAGCTGATACTGCACAAAGAAATGTTCCCGCTTCTATCCTATCTGGCATTATGTTATAACTTACATCTTTTAATTTTTTTACTCCTTTTATTTTTATAACATTCGTACCAGCACCTTCTACTTTTGCTCCCATCCTGTTTAAAAAATTTTGTAAATCTTTTATCTCAGGTTCCATAGCTGCATTTGTAAGAATTGTTTCTCCGCTCTGCTAATACTGATGCCAATATAACATTTTCAGTCGCTCCAACTGATGGAAAATCTAAATGTATTTCTGCTCCAATTATTTTATCACATTTACATTTTATATATCCTGATGTTTCATCTATATTGATTCCTAATTTTCTTAATGCCTTTAAATGTAAGTCTATTGGTCTTGAACCAATATCACAGCCTCCTGGGTATGTGAATATAGCATTTTTAAATCTTGCAAGTATTGCTCCTGCAAGCACTACAGAAGATCTCATTTGTCTCATTAAATCCTCTGGTATTTCGTGGTTATTCATCCTGCTTGAATCTATTACTATTTTATCATTTTTCTTATATACTTTGCAACCTAAAATTTTTAATATTTTTAATGTTGTTTGCGTATCGTGAATATTTGGTACATTATATAATTTACTAACTCCTCCATTTAATATACTGGCGGCTATTATTGGTAATGAGGCATTTTTTGAACCTGATATATCTACAACTCCTTCCAATTTATTTCCGCCCTCTATTATGTAACTAGACATTTTTCACTCATCCTTTCCAAATTTTATTAACTTTTGCTATATTTTATGAGTGGTTTACAGAAATTGTGAATTTTTAAAAATAATTGAATTAAAATCTTATTAGTGTTAAAATTAATAAATAAAAGAGGTGTTTTTATGTATCTATCTAAAGAAATTGAAATTGCTAAAAATGTTAGGAAAAATGCATATGTTCCTTATTCTAAATATTATGTGGGTTGTGCATTAAAGGCTAGTTCAGGTAAAATTTATTCTGGATGCAATATTGAAAATGATGGTATTCAATCAATTTGTGCAGAGCGAGTTGCCTTTGCAAAAGCTATTTCCGAAGGTGAAAAAAGTTTTGAATATATGGTTATCTGCGGTGGTAATGATTTAAATACCATAGATAATTGTTTGCCTTGTGGGTATTGTAGGCAGTTTATTAGTGAATTTACTGGAAAAAATTTCAAGATATATGTTCTTGCTGAAAATAATCAAATAACAGAATATTCCATAGAAGATTTACTTCCCCATAGTTTTAAATTATAATTAAAAAAAGAAGAAAATTTAATCTTCTTTTTTGACTATTGACTTTTTTAACCTTTTATATGATAATAAATATGTTCTTCTAATAGTTGAGGAACATATTTTATTTTAAAGGATGTGGTTTTATGCCAAGATCAAAAGTTGATGTAGTTTTAGGTGCTTTTTATGGAGATGAGGGAAAAGGTAAAATTATTGATTACCTTGCAACAAATGCTGATGTAACTGTTAGATGTACTGGTGGAAATAATGCGGGCCATACAATAAAAGTTGATGGTAAAACTTATGCTTTTCATTTAATTCCATCTGGAATTTTAAATAAGGGTACTATTGCAGTTATAGGAAATGGGTTAGTTATTAATCCTAAGGTTTTAATTCAAGAAATTGATGATTTAAAGTCTAACGGAGTTTCTGTTGATAATTTATATATAAGCGACAAGGCTCATATAATCTTCCCTTATCATATTGAGATGGACAAACTTTTAGAGGATAATAGGGGAGCAAATAAAATAGGAACTACTACAAGAGGAATTGGGCCTGCATATTGTGATAAATTTGAAAGATGTGGCATTCGTGCAGAGGATTTGATTTCTGATAGATTTGAGGAACTTTTGACTATTAATGTAAACAATAAAAACAAAATTTTTGAGGCTTATGGTTACGAAAAAATAGATTTGGCTAAAACTCTTAAAGATTATAAAGAATATGCAAAAATTTTAAAACCATATATTACAGATACTATTACTTTAATACATAATGCTTTAGATAGTGGCAAAAAAGTGCTTTGTGAAGGAGCTCAAGCAACACTTCTTGATATTGATTTTGGAAGTTATCCTTTTGTTACTTCTTCAAATCCATCTATTGGTGGTATTTGCTCGGGAAGTGGAATTGGTGCAAAGGATATTGGTGAAGTATATGGAGTTCTTAAGGCATATTCTTCTAGAGTAGGTAGTGGTCCTTATGTAACAGAACAAGATAATGAAATTGGTGATTTAATAAGAGAATTGGGTCACGAGTATGGAACAACTACTAAAAGACCTAGGAGATGTGGTTGGCTTGATTTAGTTGCTTTAAAATATGTAGCTCGTTTAAATGGGCTAACAGGTCTTGCCATTAATCACGTTGATACTGTTGGTAAGTTAGACAAAATTAAATTATGTGTTGCATATAATTATAATGGAAAAGAAACAACCGATTTTTCAACAAATAGTGATTTTTTAAATAATTCAACTGCTGTTTATGAAGAGTTTGATGGAAACTTTGGTGATATTAGTAATTGCAAAACATTTGATGAACTTCCTAAAAATGCAAAAATTTATTTGAATAGAATCGAAGAGTATACTGGTGTCCCTATCAAATTTATAGGTACTGGTGCTGGAAGAGAAAATATGATTATTAAATAGTAACACTTTTTATTTATTTGAATATCATATGTTATTAATACATATATTTTTAATAGGAGTGATTAACTTGAATTCTAATAACTTTGATATGGAAAAAATGATGGAAATGCTTTCTAAAATGGATAAAAAAGATCTTGAAGCTGGTATGGCAAAGGCCAATCAAATTTTGCAAACTAAAAGCAAAGATGAAATTTTAAGAGAAATAAATAAAAATAAATAAGGAGATTGGTAATTTTGAGTAATGAGAATATGTCAGATATGTTTGATAAATTAAATAATATTGCTAGTCAGAATAATATTTCTCCTGATATGGTAAATAATTTATTTAATATGCTTAACAATTCAAATTCAGATGATAAGCATAAAAATTCTAATAACTCTTCTGACAATTCTTGTTACGAACAAAATTCTAATACTAATTCTTCTAATTGTAAAAATAACCAAGATACCTCTTCTGATAATTCAGGATTAGATTTTGAAACTATAATGAAAATGAAAACTATTATTGATAAGATTAATACCAAGGATGATCCTCGTTCTAATTTGTTACTTTCTTTAAAACCTTATCTAAACGACAGTAGAAAAGCAAAAGTAGATCAATATATAAAGCTTATGAATATGAGTAAGGTAATGGAAGTTTTTCCTTTTATGGGTGGTGACAAAAAAAATGATAGATGACATTTATAATGCATTACCCTTTGGAAATACAAATGACTGTTTTAACATCTTTGGTATTACCCTTTATTTTGATGACATTCTTTTAATATGTCTCTTGCTTTTTTTATATAATGAAGGAGTTAAAGATCAACTTTTGTTTATGTCACTAATTTTGCTATTGCTCTCGTAAATTTTTTGTTAAAAATTACTCTAATACTATTTCATTATTTTCATTAATAAAAGCATATTTATATTGTTCTTCTACTTGCTCTTTTTCAATTTCTTTTACTACATTTGCTATTCTAAGTTGTGGACAGTCTATTCCATTTGTTGCTATAATTGCTTTTTTATTTCCCTTTGCTCCTGCGTGTGCTAGTCCTCTTAATACTCCTAATATAACTATATTTTCACCTGCTATTGCTTCTGCTCCACCATTTAAATCTCCTAATATTACAAGGCTTCCTTCAAATTCTATTTTTTGCCCAGATCTTAAACTTCCTTTATAAAATTGAGTATCTGATGTATCAATTTCTTTTTCAAATACTTTTTTTATTCCATACAAGCCAAGTGTTTTAGGACTGTCAAATGAAACGGAAACATCAATTTCTTTTGTGATTATTTTTTTTATTTCTTCTATTTCTTTATTTTTTAATATTTTTCCTGTTACATATATCGGTGTTTTTTCAGCTTTATATAGCTTTTTTAATGCTGGTATTTTTTTATTTAAACATTCTATTGTTTCTTCGTGTGTGGCCTTTTCACTTATCCTTATTACTATTTCATCTTTTTTCATACTTATTCCTACTGGATTTTTCATTTTACGTTCCTCCTTACAAGTTTTTATTTTTAATTTGGTTGTTCTGTATATGGTTTTGCTGTTACATCTTCTTTTATCTCGCCTTTTATATTAAAGTATTCTGCTACAATTTCTTTTGTAACCTCTGCTGTATATGAGCCGTGAGCTCCATTTTCTACCATTACTACTATGGCTATTTCTGGATTTTCATATGGTGCAAATCCCACAAACCACGCATTTACTTTGTCACCTGCTTCTGCAGAACCAGTTTTTCCTCCTACCTCGATGTCAAAATCCTTAAATACTCCATATGCAGTTCCTCCTGTTTCTGTTGTAACTGATTTCATTCCTTCTAATACTACATCTATGTTTTCCTTTTTTATGTTTAAATCTTCGTTGTTTACTTTTGTTAAATTTAATTTTTCTTGAACATATTTCTCTATTTCAGATTTCCCTAGCGATGTACCATTTACATCTATAATATCTTTAACAACACTCACATCAACATTTTTCCCTCCATTTGCAAGTATTGCTATATATCTTGCCATTTGAAGAGGTGTAAAATTGTTTTCTGCTTGTCCTATTACTGCAGATAAAGAGTTTCCATAGTACCACGTTTCTCCTAATTCATCATATAGTGTTTTTCCAGCAAGTGTACCTGATACTTCCCCTGGTAATTCTATATTTGTTTTTTGTCCTAATCCAAAATATCTTGCATATTTTTCCAGATTTTCTATTCCCATCCTCGTAATTACTTCATAGAAGAAATAATTGCAAGAGTTTTTTATAGCTCCTGACACATTTAATGCTCCGTGTCCTACTCCGTTGCTAGTATAAATCCAACATCTTGGATGATATCCATGTGGATATATTCCTGTATCATATATTGTTTCTTTAGCATTTATGGCTCCTGTTTCTAACCCTGCTATTGCAGATACCATCTTAAATGTAGATCCAGGTGCATACGCACTTTGAATTACTCTATTTACTAATGCACTTTCTTCTTTTTGAGTATATTCATTCCATTTTTCTGTACTTATGCCATTTACAAATAATTGTGGTTCAAAATCTGGATAACTTGCCATTGCTAATACCTCTCCAGTTTTTACATCCAAAACTACTGCCGCTCCAGCTTTTACATCTCTTGTTTCATAAAATCCGCCTGTTCTTATTTTTTCTATATTATTTTTTAATGCAGATTCTGTTGCCGCTTGAAGATTTGCATCTATTGTTAGCACAACGCTGTTCCCTTGAACCGCTTCTTCTGTTATATATTCTCCTGTTGTTGTTCCATCTATTGACATATCAGTTTGCTTTTTACCATTTTTTCCTCTTAAGTATGGTTCAAATACATATTCAATTCCTGCTTTTCCTATATAGTCATTTATGGAATATCCTTCCATCTGTTTTAATTCTTCTTCATTTATTCCTCCAATATATCCAATCGTATGTGATGCTAAATTTCCTCTTAAATATTTTCTTGCAGATTCTGTTGATATTGATACTCCTGGAAATTCTAAACTTTGTTCTTCAAATATTGCTACACTTTTTATACTTACATTTTTAGCTATTGTATATGGATTCATACTGCTGTATCCTTCTGTTTCTATTCCATATCTTAATGCTATTATTTTTCTTATTTCTTCTATGCTTTCATTATTTATTTCATATTTTTCTTTATATTTTTGCAAAACTTCTTCTGCTGATGTATCTTCTTTAAATTCATTATCTTCTAGCCATTTTTTTAGTTTTTCATCTTTTATTGTAAATTCAACTGGATTTATTTTAACTGGAAACTCATCTTTATATTTATCATCATTTGATTCTAATACTTGTACTACTCTTAACAACGCGTTATTTAAACTTTCATTATCAATTTTACTTTTATATATCTCTACATTATATTGATTAATTGTTCCAGCAAGTACATTTCCATTTCTATCTAATATATCTCCTCTTGCTGCTATAATTGTAGTTTCCCTAGTTAATCTTGAACTTGACTTTTCTGAATATTCTTCCCCGTGAACTATTTGAAGGTTAAAAAGTTGTATTAATAGTATTATTCCTATTATATAGACAATTACTGTTAATATATTGTATCTAACGTTTTTTTTGTCCATATATGCTTTCTCCCTTCTTAATAATATTTTGTTAATATTTTGTTTTCTGTAAATATTTTTTCTAATAATGTTCCTGCTTTATCAATAAGTGGATATATAATAATTATTATAATTGTATTAAACAATAATTCTAATGATATAATTCTCATAAATTCCCCAATTTCAAGTGATAATTTAAACAATATTATTTGAAGTATATATGAGATTGTTTCTGCTATAATTGTTGCTATGGCAGACATTAACATTATTGTTATTCTACTGTCTTTAGAAATATTTTTTATAAATATTCCTCCGCATTAGCCCTGTTATTCCTAATACTATTGCATTTACACCTAATGCTTTTCCTATAAATAAATCTAATAATAATCCCAGTATTATTCCTATGGAAGCTCCATATATTTTTCCTATAAATATTCCTATCAGTAATATGAATATTATGAAAAGATTTGGTTTTACTCCTGCTATATTAAACCAGCTAAAAAAATTTGACTGTAAAAAATATATAAGAATAAATGTTATAAATATGATTATAAGTGATAGTATTTTTTTCATTATGACCTCTTTATTTAAATTTGTTAATATTGTACATCATTTTTTACATTTTTTCAATAAATTATTTACGGAAATACAAATTGTAATAATATAGTTGATATTACACCTATTATGTATAATCCAAATGTTATTGCTATATTTTCTTTTAGATTGTGATTTACTTTAAATAATACAATTAAACCTACTCCTGCATTTACTAATAATCCTCCTATCATTAATGGTAAGCTTATCATATTTGATAAATAAAGTTCAGTTAATATTACTGATGATGCACAGTTTGGTATTAAACCAATCAATGTAACAATTAGTACACTTATTATTGATTTGTTTGAAATTATTTTTCCTAAAGTATCTTCTCCTATATATTCAATTACAATATTTAGTAATAATGATATTATAAAAATAAATACGAATACATTTATTGTATGCTTTATTGCTGACTTCCATATTCCTTGTTCACAATGGCAATGGTCGTGTTCACATATACTTTCTATTTTATTTTCTTCTTTATTTTTTTTATAAAATCTATTTGCTATAACATCTATTACTACACCTGCAATAATTCCTATTAATATTTTTATTGCTAATATTTTAAGTATTAATGTTCCTGCTACTCCTTCTGATAATAATATTGGAAGCATTTCATCCGAAGTCGATAAATATACTGCAAATAATGTTCCGAATTGTTATTACTCTACCTGCATAAAGGTTAGTTGCTGTTACTGAGAATCCACATTGTGGAAATGCACCTAAAATGCTACCAATAATAGGACCAAACTTTCCAGATTTTTTAATTGCCTCTTTTGTTTTATTTGTTGTTTTATGTTCAATATATTCCATCAGCAAATAGGCTATTAATAAAAATGGAAATATTTTTAATGTATCAATTATTGTATCCTCTAAAATATGTAACAATTCGTGCATTATCTTCCTCCCTTAAAATTTGCGAAATAATATATCTGTATTGATTTTATATTACCACTTTTTCAATTATTTATTATGATTATTAATTTATTTCCTTCATTCTTACTTCTATTTCATCTTCTATTTCTTTCATTGCATCAAGTGTTTTTTGTAATAATTCATCTAATTCCCATCCTAGCTGCTCTGCTCCTCTTCTTATTACATCCCTTGAACATCCTGCTGCAAACTTTTTATCTTTAAATTTCTTTTTTAAACTTGATAGTTCCATATCTTTTGTGCTTTTTGATGGTCTCATTTTGGCCGTTGCCCAAATTAACCCAGTTAATTCATCTGTTGCAAATAAAATTTTTTCCATTTCATGTGTAGGTTCTACATCTGTACATATTCCATATCCGTGGCTACAAACAGCGTGTATTAGCTCATCACTTGCATCTATTTCTTTTAATAATTCAGGAGCCTTTATACAGTGTTCTTGTGGATAACATTCAAAGTCAATGTCATGCAATAATCCGAACTATTCCCCAAAATTTTTCATCATACCCTAGCTTTTTTGCAAAATATTCCATTACTAATTCTACTGTTATAGCATGTCTTATATGAAACTCCTCTTTGTTATATTTCTTTAATAATTTAATAGCTTCTTCTCTATCCATTTTAACTCACCTCTTATAATTTACTGTATTATATCATAACATTTTGTTATGTACAAATTGCACTAATAATGTATGAATTTTTTATGCAAATTATAGACCTTGCAAAAAGTAAAGCTCCCATACTAAAGCATGGAAGCTTTACTTTTAAGGATTTTCTATTTATCCTACATTTTTTGTTATATTATTTCCCTGAATATTTAGAATATTTATTAACTATATCTTTTAAATAATTTATAAAAGAATTTTCATCTCTATTTTTAGGCATATTTTTCATTTGTTTAAAAACTTGTTCTAGGTCCTTTAAAATTTCTTGTCTATATGTTTTTATTATATGAGTATCTAATTTCTGTAATATCAACCATGTAACATAAAAATCTTTTTTGTTTCCCATTCTTGGAATATCTATATGAGGATTAAAAATTTTTATTAATACATCTTCATTATTATCTGATAAAATTTTAAGTTTATCAACAAAATAATTTACAGCTTCAATTGATTTTAAAAATTCTTTTTCTTCTTTACTATCTGGCTCTATATCTTCCAAAAAATTAGTTATTGTATTTTTATTAGGTATTGAAAATTTTATCTCATAATGCTCATCTTCTTTATCTTTATTTTCTAAATACATATATACAGAAAATAATTTATTTATATTTTCTATATTTATTCCTTTATAATCCATATATGCTAAGGTAGTTACTATCTCTTCTTCCTTCATCTTATTTCCATATTGTTTAAACAGATTATACTTTGCTATTTCTTTTATTTTATTTATACTATTTACTATATCAAACGAGTTCCACATCTCAAATGTATTTACACTGATTGGACAAGGGTTTTGGTTTAATCTTAAAAACATATCTACAGAATCAAATTCAGGATTCGCTTGCTTATCTATTCTTATAACATCAATCTCGCAATTTTCAATAGGTTCTCTTTTAAATTGATTTATACTATTTTCTCCTTCTTCATATATTTTCCCATTTAAATCCACCAAATCTTTTAATCCAGAAAGTGCATATTTATTTTTATAGGTTTTTATATAATTAAATTTCTCATCAGTTATTGGCTCTCCCATAAATTTTAAAATGCTAATTAGCCTTTGCTGTCCATCCAATACTGTAAATATATCCACTCCATCCTCGCCTCTTGTAACATATACATATATTGGAGGCAGTTTTACTCCGAGTATTATACTTTCTATAATTTTAGATGCTTTTTTTCTACTTTTTACTTCCGTTCTTTGAAATTCTGGTCGTACTATAAATCTATTTTCTTTTATAAGTTTAATTATTTCACTTATTTTTAATGTATCTTTAGTTGTAATTACTTGTCTATCAGACCCTATACCATTCCAATTTTCATCACTTTTTAATTTGGCTGTTCTTTTATTTTTAATTTTTATCTTATTATTTTTTGTACTCAATATATAATCATTTATATCTAATTTTAATTCTTCACACATATACTTTTTCATGTATGTATGTCTTCTCTCAATACTTTCAAACGTTATATTTTTATAAGTATCAAAGTACTTTTGACCATCTTTTTGAACATAGTGACAAAACTGATTTATATTAAAACTATAAAATTCATTTGAACATATTTTGTATAATATTGCAAACATCCAAAATGTGCTTTTAAAAAACAGTATGTTATCTTTTAATGAACTATCTACACTATTTAACTTTTCTTTTATTATATATAGCTTGTTTAAAATTTTTATAATCTCATCTATTTTCTCCAATTTTTCTTTTTCATTAAGACTACTAATAAATACTGAATAATATCTTTCAAATACAGCTTCTCCTACTCTTATTGTTTTTTCACCTATTATTGGAATATATGGCATTATGATTACTTCTCTTATTGCTACTAATAACAAATTGATTTTTTCTCGATTATCTAAATTTCTTTTTGTTTTTGGTAATAAAATCTCTGAACACTGATTATAAAATTTTTTATCATTTTCAAGTAAGTGCTCCAATTTTATTGTCATATCATCATAAAAATATTTTGCTCTTGCAGTTTCACTTCTCGTTAATGCGGTCATTCCAGAATTATATCTTCTGAATAAGTCACGTTTTATTAAATCTAAATCATCATCAGTTATCGAAAGATCATCTGCCGTATATATAATTAATTTTAATTTATATTCTTCAAATATTGTTCTTAAATTTTTTGGTAAATTCTTATAATATAAACCTCTTAATTCTTTTAATTTTTGCAATCCACATATTTTTAATGGAAATTCATTGTTATAAAATTTCAATAATGTTTCATATCTTTGTCTACCATCTATAACTTCCATTTCTTTACCTTTTTTTATAACTGTTATGGGTGGTATTTCTCCATTAATTAAAACTGTCTCAATAAGATTAACAGCCTTAGTAATATTCCATATGTAGTTTCTTTGATAATTTGGATTGTATTTTATGTTATTCTTTTCTTTTGAAATTATCAAATTATATATTGTACTATCAGTCAATTCCCTTTTCAATTTTTTATATACCTTTTCTAAATAATTAGTTCTTTTTCGCATTTTTTGTCTCCTTTTGTAGAATTTTAATTAAATTATAACATATAAGTTAAAATAATCAAACATTTTCGGCATTTTTTATTAATGTTTTTTCCCAACTAATTTATACTTATGTTCGTAAGATTTTAAATGTAAATGGGAAACCTAAAAATCTATTTTGGAGGTTTTGAAATAAAAAATGAAATTACATATCATAAAGAAGGAAATTATTTAATTCCTGATTTAGTTATTGCAAATTATGACAAAGATTATCATATTGGAAAATATGGACATTTAAGACTTAATTACTTCAAAGAACATAAGAAAGTATTATATTCTTGATGGTACTTTGCAAGAACATTTAACAGATATTGATAAAAAAGTTAATGATAATGATATATTAAAAGAGTGGCTTGATTCTAGAGAAGAAACATATTTATGCTATATGGCCAATAAAGACAAAAAAAATAATTTTAAATTTGATGAATTTAGGGAAAATATTTTAAGAATGTTTCTAACCAAAATAAAAAGTATGTTGAGAAGCAACTTGACTTAATTTATAATAGCTGTATAAATTATGATATTTATATCACCGAAAAATATTATCTAATTCTAAAGGAACTATATCTTCATATATTAAGTTCTTTTGAATATTCTTCGTTTGCCCAAATATTTCTTAAATTAACTTTTTCCAATTTCCCTAATTTATACAATTAATTTCATTCTCCTTCTTATTATTAATCTAAATATTTTTTTAAATATTTATCAAAGTGTTGCACTAATTGCTCTCCTGTCATTTTTGGTCTCCACATAAAAAAGTTATTTTTATACTTATCAAACCAAAATGTAATTTCTC
>CAYZMV010000021.1:0-1803 GCA_964479635.1 uncultured Clostridium sp.
ACTATTTGAACTTCACCTCTTGCAAGCAAAGGTTTCAAAATATTTGCTGCATCTATTGCTCCTTCTGCTGCTCCAGCTCCTACTATTGTATGGATTTCATCTATAAATAGTATAACATCTCCTGCTTTTTTTACTTCTTTTAAAGCCTTTTTTATTCTTTCCTCAAAATCTCCTCTATACTTTGCTCCAGCTACCATTCCAGATATATCTAGTGTTACAACTCTTTTATCCTTTAATGTTTCTGGTACATTCCCCTCTACTATTTTCTGTGCTAATCCTTCAACAACAGCAGTTTTACCGTACTCCCGGCTCTCCTATTAAACAAGGATTATTTTTGGTTCTTCTTGATAATATTTGAATAATTCTTTCAATTTCATTTTTTCTTCCTATAACTGGATCTAATTTTCCCTCTTTTGCAATTTTAGTTAAATCACTTCCAAATTGGTTAAGTGTTGGTGTTGAATTAAAGCTATTTGGTTTTTCGTTAGATTTGCTAGTTTCTTCGTTGCTATCATATTCATTTATAACCTTTACAATGTCGTTGTATAATTTTTGTGGATTTACGTTTAAGTCAAGCATTATTCTTACTGCAATACTATCTGCTTCTCTCATAATGCCTATTAATAAATGTTCTGTTCCAATATAATCTGATCCTAATTTTCGTGCCTCTATAAAAGCATTTTCCACTACTCTTTTTGTTCTTGGAGTAAACCCAATGGTCTGATTATTTATTGTTTCACCTGTTCCTATTAATTCTTCTATTTTTTCAAGTATACTTTCAGCTGTAACATTTTGATTCTCTAGAACTTTATTTGCAATGCCTGAACCTTCTTTCACTAATCCATATAATAAATGCTCTGTTCCAATATAATTATGTCCGAGTTCTATTGCTATTTCATTTGCAATTTCTAGAGCCTTTTCAGCTCTAGCTGTAAATTTATACGTCATATTACTCTACCTCCTTTTATTTCATAAAGTGCACATCTTTTACGTCCCCAATGCGCATTTCAATTATTCATTAATAATTTGTTTTATCACTTCTGCTCTTTTTATGTCTCTATCATAACTATCCAATGTTTGTCCAACATATTTTTGAAGATTTGCTGGTTTTGTATATACCTCAAGTTTTTTTACTTTTAAATCATTCATCTCTTTAATTATACCCATATCTGTTCCAAGCTTCACATCTGACAATAAATTATTACATTCTTCTGACGAAAGTTTCCTACTGTTTGTAAGTATTCCATACGATCTATACACTTGATCTTCTAATTCTATTTGTTTTTTGCTTAATATTTTTCTCGCTAATTTTTCTTGTTCTATTACTTTGTCTGTTATAATTTTTAAATTTTTTATTATTTCTTCTTCAGAAATTCCAAGAGATTGTTTATTAGATATTTGATATATGTCCCCCGATACTGAACTTCCTTCTCCATAAACTCCTCTAATATTCATATCAAAACTATTTATTGTCTCTAAGACTTTTCGTATGTTTCTAGTTTTGCTTAATGCTGGCAGATGTACCATTATAGAAGCCCTAAGTCCAGTTCCAACATTTGTAGGGCAACTTGTTAAGTATCCATATTTATTGTTAAATGAGTATGGAACCAATTTTTCTAATTTTTTATCTATTTCAATCGCTAAATTTAAAGAATTTTCTAATTCTAATCCAGATGATAAAACTTGTATTCTTAAATGATCTTCCTCATTTATCATTATACAAATATTTTCATCATCATTTATTGCGATTGCTCCTGTTTCACTTTTATTATATGCAAATTCTGGACTTATTAAATGTTTTTC
>CAYZMV010000021.1:1813-12069 GCA_964479635.1 uncultured Clostridium sp.
TGTTTTTCTATGAGTGATATTTTTGTAATATCATCTAAATCCTTTAATTTAATTAATTTTAATCCATATCCTAAATTAGAAATTGCATTTTCCATAATTTTTAATATTTTAATAGCATCCTCTTTTGTATTTTTTGTTACAAATGGAAAACCTTTTATATTTCTAGCAAGTCTTATTCTTGTACTATAAACTACGTCTCCTTCATTTCCTGATTGTAAATACCAATTTAACATTTTATTACCTCCTCATTACAAAATTTGTGGGCATACCTCGTTTATAGGCATTTTTTTGTCCCTTATTTTATTTAAGCTTAGCAATTTCGTCTCTTATTTTTGCTGCATCTTCATACCTTTCATCTGCAATCGCTTTCTTTAGATCTTTTTGTAACTCATCTATTTTGCTTTCTTTAACATTAGATTGTTCTTGATTTTTTACTTCAGATGTTTTGAGATCATTTGCTTCTGTACTATTTAATGCATTGTTTAAAGGTCTTCTTCCTACATATTTATTACTTCCGTGTAGTCTTTTTAAAATACTATCTATTTTAGTTGAAAATACATCATAACATTTTTCACAACCAAATTTTCCTTGATTTACAAATTCGTCATAAGTCATATTACAATTATCACATCTTAGTTCCTTTATATTTTGAAATAATGGCATAAATTCAGGTTCACTATAATCATCCTCATCTAGTAATCCTCCAAAGAAACTAGAAACGTTAATTGGCATATTAAAACTTATATTGTCCAAACCCAATTTATGACTGCATTCTTCACAAAGCATCATTTCCTTTTTCTCCCCATTTATTATTTCTGTATACTTCACATTAGCCTCATTCTTATTACATTTTTGACATAACATATTTAATCCTCCTCCTTTAATATATAAATTTTTTTACTGGTCCTCTACAAGATTAAGTATCATATTTTTAAAAATGCTTGCCCTTAATGAATCTTTCATTTCTTGTGGTACATTAAGCACATTATCACTTGTTGCTACTTTTAATAATTTTGCTTCTGTTTTATTTACCATATTATATGATAAAAAATTGCTTATAAAAATATCTACTTCATTTGATGTTATTTTATCCCCCATATTTGCTATTATATGCATTAAATAATTACTTTTTGTTATATTTATTTTTTTAATTCTTATATGCCCTCCGGCCTCCACGTCTACTTTCTACATAATAGCCCTGTGATGGTCTAAATCTCGTAGATATTACATAATTTATTTGTGATGGCACACAATTAAATTTTTCTGCAAGTTCATTCCTTTGTATTTCAACATATTCTTGTTCATCATCAAATAAATCCTTTATAAATTCTTCTATTATATCTGTCATTTTCATAGCATCGCCTCTTTTTTTGACTTTGACTTTCTTTGACTATTAATATTATATCACTTTTTAATCTTTGCTCAAATTTCATATTTTTTATTTTTCGGGATTTATACTGTTTTGTAGATTGTTTTTATAGTGCTTTATCTTTATATCTCTTTTTTTCTTACTTTTTTCATTAATTATATTCTTTTCTCTTCCCTTTTATTTGAATTGTCCTCAACAAAATATTGAATTTCTATTTTATACATATTTTTATTGTTTTTGGAAAAACTGTTATTAAAAATTAAAGAATTTCAAATGTAGGAGATTTTATGTTGAACTTAAAAAGTTTATTAACTAATATATTTTTATATAAAGAACCTAAAGATACTTATGACTTTTCTCTTTCTGAAAATGGTAATGAAAATAAGGCAAAGACTAATGTTAATAATGATTCACAAAGTGATGAACAGCCTAAACAAAAGATTTATAATACTTTAAATGTAAATTTAGATTACATTAAAGTTAAATATAATGCTCTTATAAATAGCGATATTAAACTCAGAGAATTTAAATTAAATATTAAAGGCAAAGAATATAATGCATTACTTTTATTTATTGATGGAATGATAGATTCTGAAAGCATAAATAATTTTATTTTAAAGCCTCTTATGTCTAAAGATAATTATCAGCCAAAGCAAAATCCATCAGTTATTACAAATAATATCACTGTAAGAAGAGTAAAAAAGTTCAATTTGGAAGATTATATATACAATTCATTAATACCTCAAAATTCAATACAAAAAGTAACTGATTTTGAAGAAGTGTTTTCAAATGTTAATATGGGAAATTGTGCTTTATTTATTGATACACTTGCCATAGCTTTTGTTATTGATGTTAAAGGGTTTGCATCTAGAGGTATTTCTGAACCTAAAAATGAAGTGGTAGTTAGAGGTTCTCAAGAAGCTTTTGTAGAAAAATTAAGAACTAATACTTCTATGATGAGAAGATTAATAAATAATGAAAATTTGATTATTGAAAACACAACTGTTGGTAAGGTAAGTAAAACGAAAGTTGCCATCTGCTATATTAAGAATATAGCTAATAGTGATTTAGTTGCTGAGGTTAAATATAGAATAAATAATTTAAATGTTGATAGCATTATTTCTTCTGGACAATTAGAACAGTTAATTCAAGATAATAGTATGATTACATTTCCTCAAATTATTGCAACTGAAAGACCAGATAAAGCTGCAAATCATATGTTAGAAGGAAGGGTTGTTGTGATTGTTGATGGAACTCCCTACTGTCTTATAATGCCCGGCGTATTTATAGATTTCTTATCATCCCCAGAAGATGTAAACTTAAAATTTCAATACGCAAATTTATTAAAAATTATAAGACTATTTGCATTTATCATAACTTTATTTCTGCCTGGTGTTTATGTAGCAATAACAAATTATCATACAGAACTACTCCCTACTGAACTTTTATTTACAATGGCTGCAGCAAGAAATACAGTTCCATTTCCCGTTATATTTGAAATATTATTAATGGAATTTTCATTTGAACTAATTAGAGAAGCAGGGCTCAGAGTTCCTACTCCTGTTGGGCCTACCATTCGGAATTGTTGGTGCATTAATACTACGGAGAGGCATCAGTTAGCGCAAATTTGGTGAGTCCAATTTTAATTATTATTGTAGCAATTACTGCAATATGTTCATTTGCTATTCCAGACTTTTCTCTTAGTTTTACTTTAAGAATTTTAAGATTTTTATATATCATATTAGGATATGTTGCTGGATTTTTGGGAATTGGTATTGGAATGTTTGTACAACTTGCTATACTTGCAAGTGTTAAATCTTTTGGTGTTTCATATTTATCACCATATCTTCCAGTAACTAATTTAAACACTGATGCCTCTTATTTGGTGCCTCCTATGTGGCATAGAGAAAAAAGAGCAGATTTTTTAAATACAAAACAACCTCGTTCTCAAGGAAAAATAAGTATGAAATGGAAATTTTGGAAAGGAAAAAAATAATATATGGATTCATTACAAAAAATAGGGAAAATTGAAGCTATTGCACTAATAGTTATGATTACTATTAATCAAATAATTTTTAATTTACAAAATGTTATTATTACTAGCACCGGTCCTTCTGCTTGGCTTAATGTAATTGTTATTAGTATTGTTGCAATTCTCTTTTGTCTTTTAATTTGTAAATTATTTAAAAGATTTTCTACGCAAGACATTGTAGATGTTTCTGAATATTTAGGCGGTAAACCTTTAAAAACCGTCATTGGAATTTTGTATATTTTATTTTTTGCATTTATGGCAGGAATTTTTTTAAGATATTTAGCAAGTAGTTTAAAATTAATCTATTTTGAAAAAAGTCCCATTGTATTTTTATTATTACTTTTTTTGATTCCTGTTGTATTAACAGTTAGATTAGGAATAAAACCACTTTCACAAGTAAATCTTATTTTTACACCTGTAGTTTTATTTAGTATGCTCATTATACTTTTTTCAACTGTGAAAGATTTTGTACCTGAAAGAATTTTTCCTATATTGGGATTTGGGGCAGATAAAACTTTTTTCATAGGCTTAAACAATATTTTTACGTTCAGCGCATTTGCATATTTATACTTTTTAATACCCATACTCAAAAATCCTAACGATTTTAAAAAGGTATCAATAATTTCTATAATAATATCTGCAATTTATTTGTTTTTAAGTGTTGTATGTTTACTTATGATGTTCCCATTTATCACTTTCTCAGATGAAATGCTTTCTGTATATTTACTTACAAGACTAATTGAATTTGGAAAATTCTTTCAAAGGGTTGATGCAATTTTCATTTTTATTTGGATATTATCTACTTTTTCTTTTTTAAGTATAACAACCGAATTTATAAATAGAATTTTTAAGAAACTAACTAAAATTAAAAATCACACAGCCATCACTTATAGTATATGTGCAATAATTTTTAGTATTGCACTTGCTTTTAAAGATATATCTGAGATGAAATATATACAAAATGTTTTGCTAAAATACATTGTTATTTTGTTAGTTTTTGTTGTAAGTTTAACCGTTTTAATATTAGCAAACTTAAAGCATAAGAAAAAGGAGAAAGTATTATGAAAAGAAAGATAATAGCAACTATATTAATTATAATATTCTTTTTGTCTACTTTAACTGGATGTTACGATGCTGATGGAATAGAAGCTTTGGGTTATGTTGTCGCTCTTGGTATTGATAAAGGTGAAAGTGATAAAATAAGACTTACTCTTCAATTTGCTTTGCTTAGCAATAGTTCAGGTGGTAGCGGTGGAAGTAGTAGTCAATCAAAAGAATCAACTGTTACCACCGTTGATTGTGCATCTATAGATACTGGTATTGCTTTAGTAAATAGTTATATAAGTAAAAAAGTTAATCTATCTCATTGTAAAGCTATTGTTATATCTGAGGAACTTGCTTATGAAGGTATTGCAGAACATATATACACCTTAGTTAATAATTTAGAAATAAGACCTAATTGTAATATTATTATTAGTAGATGCAAAGCCTCTGATTATTTAGAAAATTCAAAACCGACACTTGAAAGTGTATCTGCAAGATATTATGAATTTACTTTAAATTCTAGTGAATATACAGGATTTACCGAAAATGTAACATTGTCAGATTTTTACTCTGATATGCTTAGTACTACTAATCAGGCTCACGCCATATTAGGTAGCATAAATTCAGATGAAACACATCAAACGCATTCGGATCTTCCAATATATGATACTGAAGGTTCATATAAGGCAGATGAAACCCCTATTAAAAGTGAAACTGGACTTGAAAATATGGGTATAGCTGTATTCAATAGTGATAGACTTGTAGGTGAATTAACTGGAATGGAATCGTTATGCCATTTATTAGTGGTAAATAAATTTGAAAGTGCAACAATAGGTGTGCCTAATCCTTATGATTCAAATTCTGTACTCAGTTTATATTTAACTTATGCAAAAAAACCTAAAATATCTGTTAAACTCATAAACGGTACTCCATATATTGAATGTAATATAGATCTTATTGGAAATATTTTGAGTTTAGAAGAAGATTTGAATTACTCAGATTCAAAAGTATTACAAACTATTGGAGATTATACTAATTCTTATTTAGAACAAAACATATCATCATATCTATATAAAACTGCTAAGGAATATAAATCTGATATTGAAAATTTTGGCAGATATGTTATTAAAAATTATCTTACTTGGGATGATTGGATTGAATCAGACTGGTTGTATAATTATGAAAATGCATTTTTTACGGTAAATGTTAATACTACCGTGCAAAATAGCCAATTATATACTAAGTTATAAATGGAGGTTATATGAGAGTTTTAGTTCTTATATTATCAATAATAATATTTATAAAAACTGTAAGCTATGGGATTTATGAATTAAAAAATAAAAATAAAGTAGGTGGAATTACTGTAATTGTAATTGCTACCTTTGCTTTAATTTTACCTAATGTAATGATCTTAATAAGAGGAATTTAAAAAATGACTTTATATAAGGTCATTTTTTTATAACATATACAATATTCCTACAACAACTGCAGTTATTACAAATGTTATTCCCAATATTATGGTCCATTTTTTTAATTTACCTTCTTTTGTTCTACCTTTGTTTTTTTCATAAAAGCTTGATGAACTGCCACCTTCTACTGTTCCTGATGACCCATCATCATCTTTTGACTGTATTAAGCAAAGTATTATTAATACTATACAATTTATTACATAAATTACTGTTGCAATATTTTTTAATATTTCCATTTTTTTACCTCCAAATTAATCTGACCTATATATTTTAGCATAATTAAGTTTAAAATGCAAGATTCTTTTATTTGTCTATATTGTATAAATTGCATTTACTTTTTCACTTGACCTTATTAATTTCGTTGTTTTAATGCTTCATATATAACAATACCTGCTGATACAGAAGCATTAAGAGATGTTATTTTTCCTTTCATTGGAATTTTTACTAAAAAATCGCAGTTTTCTTTCACTAGTCTGCTCATTCCAAATCCTTCACTGCCTATAACTATTGCGATTGGACCTTTTAAATTTTGATTATAGTAATAATCTTTTGCCTCTCCATCTGTTCCACAAATCCATAATCCTTCTTCTTTTAAATATTTAATTGTTTCATTTATATTATTTACTCTTGCAATCTTTATATGCTCTACCGCTCCTGCAGATGCTTTTGAAACAGTGGCATTTACAGACACCGCTCTTCTCTTTGGAATAATAACTCCGTGGACACCTGCTGTTTCTGCGGTTCTAATAATCGAGCCTAAATTATGTGGATCTTCTATTCCGTCTAGTATTAGTATAAATGGATCTTCTTTTTTTGCTTTTGCTTCATCTAATATATCTTCTACACTCACATAATTAAATGGAGGAACTATTGCTATCACTCCTTGATGATTACCTGTTTCAGATATTGCATTTAGTTTTGTTCTTTCGACTTCTACAATTACTATCTTTTTTTGTTTAGCCATTGTTATTATTTTATTAATAGAACCGTGTCTTTCTCCTTTTGCAATTAGTATTTTATTAATATCCCTATCTGACTCTAATAATTCTAAAACACTATTTCGTCCTTCTACTTGGTCAGACAATTTCTCGTTATCTATATTCTTCACTCTTAATTCTTCACTCCTCAATTTTATTTCTCCTTATTATTTTTATAAAAGCAATTTTTATATTCTTCTATTTTATTATTATCAACTTTCCCTATTTTAAAAATAATCTGACTGTTTAAAATTTTATATATCACATCTGTTTTAACTATACTATCTTTATATAATTTATTTTGCTCATCCTTTTTTATTATTTTATTAGTTTCGTATTTTAACTTATTTAAATTAGAAGATATAAGCATACCAAAATTTTCTATTGGAACAGCCATATTATTTTGATCGATAATAACAAAAAAATGATTATTACCGATGTTTCCATCTGGATAATAATATTTTTTTACAAACACTATATCTCCTATTTCATATAAGCCGTATTCTTCATTTGATTCTTTTAATACATTTTCAATTTTACCTTTATGCCATTCATCTTCTACTGGATATTCTTCGAATGCTTCTTTTACATCTTTTACTTTGTTGCATTTATATGCAAATTTTATAAAATCACTTAATCCATCATCATTTTTCAAATTATCATCCTCCTTCTTTTATTATATATTTGTTCTGTCTTTTTGTCAATATACTTATGCGCAATTAACGATGTAAATTATTCCTCGTCTAATTTTAATATACTTAAAAATGCTTCTTGTGGTATTTCTACATTCCCTATTTGTCTCATTTTCTTTTTACCTTTTTTCTGTTTTTCAAGCAATTTTTTCTTTCTTGTAATATCTCCACCATAGCATTTAGCAAGTACATCTTTTCTCAATGCAGATATTGTTTCTCTTGCAATTATTTTTCCCCCTACTACTGCTTGAATTGGTATTTCAAATAATTGCCTTGGGATTACTGTTTTTAATTTTTCTGCCATTTTTCTACCTCTTGTATATGCAGTATCTTTATGTACTATAAATGATAAAGCATCTACTGGTTCGTTGTTTATATGTATATCTAATTTCACTAGTTCAGATTTTCTATATTCTTTAAATTCATAATCAAATGAAGCATATCCTTTTGTTTTTGATTTTAAAGTATCAAAAAAGTCATATATAATTTCATTTAGTGGCATTTCGTAAACAAGTGTTACTCTATTTTCATCTAAATATTTCATATCAATATATATGCCTCTCCTACGTTGACACATTTCCATTACATTTCCAACATAATCTTTTGGCGTAAATATACTTGCCGTTACATATGGTTCTTCCAAATAACTAATTTCTTGAGGTGTTGGTAAATCTGTTGGGTTATATAGTTCTAGCACTTCTCCATTTGTTTTATGAACCTTATATATTACTGACGGTGCAGTTGTTATAAGCCCTAAATTAAACTCTCTATCCAATCTTTCTTCAATTATTTCCAAATGCAATAATCCTAAAAATCCACAACGAAAGCCAAAGCCAAGTGCTGCTGATGTTTCTGGCTCATATACTAAAGAAGCATCATTTAATTGTAGTTTTTCTAAGGCTACTTTTAAATTTTCATATTCACTACCATCAATCGGATATAATCCACAATAAACCATTGGCTGTACCTTTTTGTATCCTTTTAATGGCTCTTTGGCTGGATTGTTTGCTAATGTAATTGTATCTCCAACATGCAGATCAGATAAATTTTTAATGCTTGCAGCAACATACCCTACATCCCCTGCTAATAATTGTTCGCATGGCAAATAATTACCAGGAGCAAAATAACCTACTTCCGTTACAGTAAAAATTTTTTCTGTTGCCATCAATTTAATTTCGTCCCCTACTTTCACTTTTCCATCCATTACTCTAACATAAGCAATTGCTCCTTTGTAATTATCATAATAAGAATCAAAAATTAAGCAGGTTGTTTCCTTGTTCTCATCACCTGTTGGTGCTGGAATATCAGTTACAATTCTTTCTAATACCTGATCTACATTTAGTCCAGATTTTGCAGAAATACAAGGAGCATCTTGTGCGGGGATGCCTATTATATCCTCTATTTCTTTTTTTACTTCTTCTGGCCTGCTATTAGGTAAATCAATTTTATTTAATACTGGCAATATTTCTAGGTTATTATCTAAAGCTAAATATACATTAGCAAGAGTTTGTGCCTCTACGCCTTGTGAAGAATCTACTACTAAAATTGCTCCGTCACAAGCTGCTAAACTTCTAGATACTTCGTAATTAAAATCAACATGTCCTGGCGTATCAATTAAATTAAAAGTATATTCGTTTCCATCCTTTGCTTTGTACTTCATTCTAACTGCTTGTGCTTTAATAGTAATCCCTCTTTCTCTTTCTAAGTCCATATTATCTAGTACCTGAGATTCCATTTCTCTGGATGTTAAAACCCCTGTTTCTTCAATTAATCTATCTGCTAGAGTGGATTTACCATGGTCAATATGCGCAATAATACTAAAGTTTCTAATATATTTCTGTCTATCTTGCATTACTTTTCTCCTTTTTGTTTAACATTTTACCACATAAATATAAAGAAGACAACTTTTTTTAGCTCCTATATCAATTCCTCAAGTTCCTTTATTTTATCTCGTAATTCAGCAGCTTTCTCAAATTCCATTTGGCTAGCATATTTTAACATTTCTTCTGTTAATTTTTTAATCATTTCTTCTATCGTTTCGTCTTTACCAATATGATAAGTTTCTTGTATTTCTTCCACCTTAGTAGCAGAAATAGACTCTCTAATTGATTTTTGAATCGTTTGCGGTGTAATGCCGTTTTTCTGATTATACTCTTTTTGCAATTTTCTTCTTCTGTTAGTTTCGGTAATTGCCTTTTCCATGCTCTCTGTTAATTCGTCTGCGTACATGATAACCTTTCCTTCTGTATTTCTAGCTGCACGACCTATAGTTTGAATTAAAGAACGCTCTGAACGAAGGAAACCTTCCTTATCGGCATCTAAAATAGCTACTAAAGATACTTCTGGCAAATCCAATCCTTCTCTTAAAAGATTAATACCTACTAATACATCAAACTCTCCTAATCTTAACGCTCGAATAATTTCCATTCTTTCCAATGCTTTAATATCGGAATGCATATATTTTACTCTAATATCCATTCCTGCTAAATAAGATGTCAAATCTTCTGCCATTTTTTTAGTTAAAGTAGTAACAAGCACCCTTTCATTTTTAGCAGTTCTTATTCTAATTTGTTCTATTAAATCGTCAATCTGATTTTCAATTGGTTTTACCTCTATCTCTGGGTCTAATAAACCAGTTGGTCTTATAATTTGTTCTACAATATTACCTTTGCT
>CAYZMV010000022.1:0-11915 GCA_964479635.1 uncultured Clostridium sp.
TCTAAAAAATATTTAGGGTTAACACCTAGTTCTAATTCTTTTCCTTCTGTTTCTGTATATATATCTTCTTTGTCGTCTCCTGTTTGGTTTGTGCAAGAAATATCTACTTTTCCCACATCTATAGCTAATTTTACAGGATATTTTTTTTCTTTTTCTATACTAGAAGATGAAATTAAACTTACTCTTTCAAAACAATTTAAAAGAACATTTTTATTTACTCTTATTCTTGTTTCCCAACTACTTGGAATCACTTTTGCATAATCTAAAAATTCTCCATCTAACAGCCTTGTAACAATTTTACAATTTTCCATTTCAAATATAGCTTGATTTTTGGAAACCCCTATTTTTATACTATCATAAGAATCTAATATTATTTTATTTACTTCATTTAATGTTTTTCCAGGAATAACCGCTTTAAAATTATTTGTTTTATTATTTAAATTTGTTCTTACCCATCCCATTCTAAATCCATCTACTGCAACAACATTTAAACTATTATTTTTTACTTCAAATAAACATCCTGTAAATATTGGTCTATTTTCTTCTATACTTACAGCAAATATTGTTTTTCTTATCATATTTTTTAATACTGTTTGTTCTGTTTCTATGGAATTTTCAACCTTTATTTTAGGTAATTCTGGAAATTCTTTTGGATTCATCGTTGATAACTTATATAAAGAACCTTCACATTCAATTACTAGTAAATTTTTTTCATTTAATTCAATAACGATATCCGTATCTGGAAGTTTTCTTACTATTTCGCTAAACATTGTACTATTAACAACAGTACTTCCTTCTTCTATTACTTCACATTCCATATTGTATTCTATTCCTAATTCTAAATCATAAGATGTTAATTTTAACTCATTGCCTTTTGTTTGAATAAGAATTCCTTCTAATATTGGCATTGTTGTTCTAGTAGGTACTCCCCTAACAACAGAGTTAATTCCTTTAAGTAATTTTTCTTTTTCACAGATAATTTTCATAATTTTTTGCTCCTTTATTTTAATATAATAAATAAATATTAGTAGTATTATTAGTATGTCTTGTGTATAATGTGTAAAACTAAAATTAATACCAGTTTGCGTAGAAAAAATTAGGTTAATAAATATGTGTATAAATATAATAGTTATTCACAATAAAAAATAATTTTGTATAATTTTTAGTAATTAACAGTTTATAAACAGATACTTATGGATAACCTTTCTTAAGCTTCCGTAAGAAGAAAAAGAAAGTATATTTTAAAAAAGATGTTTTACAAACATAAATTTTTATATTTGCTAATTTTAGTTAATATATTAATTATTCTTTTGATAAAATAATTTTTTTCACACTATCCACAATTAATTTCGTTTTTGATTCTGGATTTTGTTTAATTTCTTGTTCTATTTTTTTGTATCCGTGCATAACTGTTGTATGATCCCTTTTTCCAAAAGCTTCTCCTATTTTAGGAAAAGATTCATTTGTTAATATTCTACAAAGGTACATACCAATTTGTCTTGGAAAAGCTATGTCATTTGATCGTTGAGAACTTTTTAAATCTTTTTCAGTAATATCAAAATATTTACAAACTACTTGTTGTATGTATTCAATAGAAATAACTGATGCTTTTTGCATTATAACTGTATTAATAGCTTTTTCAGCCATTTCCATAGTGATTGGTGTAGATGTTAAAGAAGACTCAGCAACAAGTTTATTGAAGACTCCTTCTAATTCTCGTATATTCGAATCTATTTTTGCCGCTATATCAGATAATATTTCATCATCAATTATAGCGTGCTTTTCATCTTTTTTCTTTCTTAAAATAGCTAAACGTGTTTCATAATCAGCCATTGATACATCTGCTAAAAGACCCCATTCAAATCTAGATTTTAGTCTATCTTCTAATAAAGGAATATCCCTTGGTGGTCTATCACTAGAAAGAACTATTTGTTTTCCATTTTCATGTAAAGTATTAAAAGTATGAAAAAATTCTTCTTGTAATTGTTTTTTCCCTGCAATAAATTGAACATCATCAATTAATAAAACGTCAATATTTCTATACTTTTGTCTAAATTTTTCCATACTAGCACATTTTAGCGCATTTATAAATTCATTTGTGAAACTTTCTGAAGGTACATATAAAACTTTAGCATTTTTATTATTTACTAAAATTTCATTTCCTATTGCGTGCATTAAGTGTGTTTTACCTAAACCAACTCCACCATATAAAAATAAAGGATTATAGGCAGTAGCTGGTGCTTCTGCCACAGCAAGTGATGCAGCGTGTGCAAATCTATTATTATCTCCAACAACAAATGTATTAAAATTATATTTAGGAATTAAAGAAGTAAAAGAATATTGATTATTATTAGAAATATTTTGAACTTCTGATTTTTCTTCTACTTTTTGAACTTCATCTTCACAAATGATTGAAAGAGTACAATTTTTTTGTAATATAATATAAAATGCATTCATTATTAAATCGTGAAATTTTGTGTCAGCCATATCTCTTTTAAACGAATCTTCAGAAACAAGAGTAACATTATTATCAACAATACTGGCTATTTTTAAAGGCTCTATCCAAGTTTTGTGAGATATTTGAGACATTTCATCTTTTAAAAGTTCTTTTGCTTCACTTAATATATGTTCTATATTTGAATCCATTGTTAAAAAACCTCCATTTAAAGTAAGATTATTATGTAAGTTATCCACAAAACAATCCACAGATGTTGATAAAATTGGCTTAAAATAAATAAAAACAAGGTAAAATTTTATCAACAATTAATTAATAGAAAACTCGCAAAGCCGTAAATCCCTATTATTCAAAACTAATAATATCAAAAAAAAAAAGAATTATCAACAATTATTTAAAAAATATTATAAATTGTTAAAAAAACTTGACAATTAATATATTTTTAATATATAATTTTGATACTTATGATTTGAATTAGGAGGTGCTTTAGATAATGAAAAGAACATATCAACCAAAAAAAAGACAAAGACAAAAAGAACACGGCTTTATGAAAAGAATGGAAACAAAAGCAGGTAAAAAAGTTTTAAAAGCAAGACGAATAAAGGGAAGAAAAAAAATATCAGCATAAGCCAATTATGTTTATATAAATGAGTGATAAAATTGAAAAAAACAGAAATGTTAAAAAAAAATTATGAATTTAAGGACATTCTAAAAAGAGGAAAACACATACGGAGGAAGGCAAATAGAGATATATTTTTTAAAAAATAATAAACAAATTAATTTACTAGGAATAGCAGTAAGCAAAAAAGCAGGAAATAGTGTTTATAGAAATAGAATAAAAAGATTAATTAGAGAAAATTATCGCTTATTAGAAGATAATATTAAAATAGGAAATAGTTTAGTTATACTATGGAATAAAAATTTAGACAAGAGAGAAGCAGATTTTAATATTATAAAAAATGACATAAAAAATATATTAAAAAAGGCAAATATGATAGAAGAATAAGGGGATATATGAAGCAATTATTAATATTTTTAATTGAAAAATATCAAAGACATATTTCTCTTTTTTTAGAGAGCAAAGGTATAAAATGCAAATTTTATCCAAGTTGTTCTGAATATATGAAACAGGCAGTTAATAAATATGGATTTACAAAAGGATTTTTTTTAGGAATAAAAAGAATTTTAAGGTGTAATCCATTCTCAAAAGGAGGATATGATCCTGTAAAATAAAAAAATTGGAGGTTTTTATGAGTTCTATTTCTAGTTTATTTGGGTATGTTTTAAATTTTATTTATGAATTGGTAGACAATTATGGAATAGCAATAATATTATTTTCTATTTTATTAAAATTACTTTTATTACCTTTATCAATAAAACAACAAAAAACAATGAGTAAAACAACAAAAATCCAAGCAAAAGTAAAAGAGATCCAAGAGAAATATAGTAATGACGAAATGAAAATGAATCAAGAAATAATGGATCTATATAAAAAAGAAAAATTAGGTCCTTTTAGTGGCTGTTTAAGTAGCATTTTGCAAATAATAATATTGTTTGCAATGTTTGGATTAGTAAGAAGTCCCCTTACATATATGAGAAAAATAGATCCTAATGTTATAGAAGAATATAAGACAGAAATGCAACAAAGTGAAGAAGGGGGAAATATACATACATCTTATCCAGAAATAAGTATAATCAAATACGTAAGTAATAATAAAACAAAGGATGATCCGTTATATGTAAATATGAACTTTTGTGGACTAGATTTAAGCAATATTCCTCAAGAAAATTTGAAAAATCCAACTGTATATATCATTCCTGCATTATATGTTTTAACAACTATTATTTCTATGAAAATAACAACAAAAATGTCATCTACGGATTCTGAAAAAAAGGATGTAATTGAGATTAAGCAAGAAGAAGATAAGAAGGAAAAGAAAGAAGAAAAAGAAAAGGAACCTGATCCACAAGAAATGGCAATGCAAATGAACAAGAGTATGTCTTGGTTTATGCCCATAATGTCTGTTAGTATTTCAATAATTGCACCATTAGGACTGGCTTTATATTGGTTAGTTAATAATATATTGATGATTGTAGAAAGATTAATATTAAATAAAGTTTTAAAATCAAGTAAGGAGGAAAAAAATGGCTAAAACAATAATATCTGAAGGAAGAACGACAAATGAAGCTATTGAAAATGGATTAAAAACATTGAATGTATCAAGAAATATGGTAGAAATAAAGGTTATAGAAGAAGAAAAAAGAAGTTTCTACAATATTCTTACTCCAAGAGTTGTTAAAGTAGAGTTGACTGTTAAAGAAGACGAAAAAACAACAAGGGAAAACATAAGCAAAGAAAGAACAGAAAAAAGAATAAATAAAAATGCAGAAGAAATTAATAATGCAGTGGAAGAAATTAACAAGTTTTTAAAGAATTTCTTAAAAGATGGAATAACATATAAAACGGAAGTAAAAGAATATGAAATATATGTAGATATAGAGGGCACAGATGTAAGTTATCTTATAGGATATAGAGGAGAAAATATAAATGCATTACAAATTATACTTACATCAATAGCAAATAAAAAAAGTTCAGCAAAGATTCGAGTATATTTAGATGTTGCAGGATATAGAGAAAAAAGAGTAAAAACTTTAGAAGAATTAGCTGAAAAAATAGCAAGAACAGTTGTAAGAACAGGAAAATCAATAACTTTAGAGCCTATGACAGCTTATGAAAGAAAAATAATTCATACAACATTACAAGCACACAACCAAGTAGAAACTATCAGTAAAGGAGAAGAACCATATAGAAAGGTTGTAATCAAACTAAAATAAACATAAGGGACATAGCTTGATCTGTTAGGAATACCAGTAATTAAGCTGTGTCTTTTATATTTTGAAAAAGGAGAAAAAATGTCAACAATAGTAGCAATATCAACAGCACCAGGAATAGGTGGGATAGGCATAATTAGAATGAGTGGAGAAAATTGTTTTAAAATATTGGAAAAAATATTTAAAGCAAAAAATCCCGAAAATATAGAAAACATAAAAGGATATACTATAAAATATGGGAATATAATAGATCCTGAAACAAAGAAGAATATTGACGAAGTATTAGTTTCATATTTTAAAAAGCCTAAAAGTTATACAACAGAAGATATGTGTGAAATAAATTCTCACGGAGGTATCATTGTTGTAAAAAAAATTTTAGAAGTATGTTTAAAAAATGGAGCTAGACTGGCAGAACCAGGGGAGTTTACGAAATTAGCTTTTTTAAATGGTAGAATTGATTTAAGCCAAGTTGAATCAATTATAGATATTATAAATGCGAAAACCGATAAAGAGTTAAGGGCTTCAACAAATCAGTTAGAAGGAAATTTATCTAATGAATTAGAAAAAATAAAAAAACAGATATTAGATTTACTTGTTCAAATTGAAGCATCAATAGATTATCCAGAATATGATGTAGAAGAGGTAACAGAAGAAAAAAGCAAAAAAGCATTAGATGAAATAGAAAAAAATATTAATAGATTATATAAAACCTTTGAAAACGGCAAAATAATAAAAGAGGGTATAGAAGTAGCAATTATAGGTAGACCTAATAGTGGGAAGTCATCTTTATTAAATAGCCTTCTAAATGAAGATAGGGCAATAGTTACAGAAATAGAAGGAACAACAAGAGATACTATTGAAGGATATGTAAGTATAAAAGGCATTCCCTTTAAATTTATTGATACAGCGGGAATAAGAGATGCAGAAAATGAAGTAGAAAGTTTGCGGAATAAAGAAAGCTAAAAAAGTTGCAGAAGAAAGTGATTTAATTATAGCAATGTTTGATAATTCTAAATCGCTTAATAAAGAAGATAAAGAAATATTAGAATTTATAAAAAATAAAGAGGCAATTATTTTATTAAATAAAATAGATTTACAAGAAAATAATTTAGAAAACTGCAAAGAAATTCAAGCAACAAATAAAAAAATTATAAAAATATCGTTGGCTTCAGAAGCAAATCTGAGCGAATTATACAATGAACTTGATGTTATGTTTGGTTTAAGTAAAATAACACCAGATAATGAAGTTATGATAACCAATATAAGACATATAGAATTAATAAAGGATGCATTAAATCATTTGAAAGAGGCAAAAAATGCATTAGATTGTAATATGCCAGTAGATATAATATCAATAAGTTTGAGAGAAATTCTGCAAGACTTAGGAAAAATTACAGGAGAAAATGTTAGTGAAGATGTAATAAAAGGAATTTTTTCAAAATTCTGTTTAGGAAAGTGAGAAGGACAAAGAAATGAGTTATAATGCAGGAAATTATGATGTAGCAGTAATTGGAGCAGGACACGCGGGATGCGAAGCAGCACTTGCGTGTGCCAGAAAAGGTCATAAGACGTTACTTTTTTCTATAAGTTTAGAAAGTATTGCAAATATGCCTTGTAATCCTAATATTGGTGGTACATCTAAGGGACATTTGGTAAGAGAGATTGATGCTTTAGGTGGAGAAATGGGCAAAAATATTGACAAAACATTTATACAGTCAAGGATGCTTAATACATCGAAAGGACCAGCCGTATATTCTTTAAGAGCACAAGCGGATAGAAAAAAATATCAACAAGAAATGAAACATACACTTGAGAAACAAGAGAACTTGTCAATTAAACAAGCAGAAATAATTGATATTGGCGTTGAAAATGGGGAAGTAAAATCGGTTGAAACAAACATAGGAGCTATATATAATGTTAAGGCAGTTATAATTGCGACAGGCACTTATTTAAAAGGAAAAATATATATAGGTGAAGTAAATTATGAAAGTGGACCGGATGGAGTGTTCCCAGCAAATAGATTATCAGATGCTTTAAAAAAATTGGGTATAAAATTAGTCAGATTTAAAACTGGAACTCCTGCTAGAGTAAATAGAAGAACAATAGATTTCTCCAAAATGGAAATACAGGAAGGAGATAAAGATATAGTTCCGTTTTCATTCGAAAATGAACCGAAACAAATAAAACAAATTCCGTGTTACTTAACATATACAAATGAAAGAACACACGACATAATAAGAAAAAATTTGCACAGATCCCCATTATATGGAGGTCAAATAGAAGGAACAGGACCTAGATATTGTCCTTCTATAGAAGATAAAGTTGTAAGATTTAGTGATAAAGAGAGACATCAGATTTTTATAGAGCCAATGGGCGAGAATACAGAAGAAATGTATGTACAGGGGATGAGCTCATCACTTCCAGAGGACGTTCAAATTGCAATGTATAGAACTATTCCAGGACTTGAATATGTGGAATTTACTAGACCTGCCTATGCGATTGAGTATGATTGTATAGACCCAACACAATTAAAGTTGTCGTTAGAATTAAAAAATATCAAGGGAATGTTCCTAGCAGGGCAAATAAACGGAACATCAGGATATGAGGAGGCCGCAGCTCAAGGTATAATTGCAGGAATAAATGCAAGCCTTGAAATAGAAGGAAAAGAACCAATTATATTACAAAGGTCAGATGCTTATATAGGAGTTTTGATAGACGATATTGTTACAAAGGGAACAAATGAACCATATAGGATGATGACTTCAAGAGCTGAATATAGACTACTATTAAGGCAAGATAATGCAGATTTAAGATTAACTCCTATTGGATATAAAGTGGGATTGATATCAGATGAGAGATATAAAGCTTTTTTAAAGAAAAAAGAAAATATAAAAAATGAAATAGAAAGATTAAAAACGGTAAATATAAAACCCACAGAAACAGTAAATAAATATTTGCAAGAATATAAGTCTACGCCTATAAAATATGGTGTAAAATTGATAGATTTATTAAAGAGAAGTGAACTTTCATATAAAATATTAGAAAAGTTAGATACAAATCGACCAAAACTAACAAGGCAAGAAGCAGAACAAGTAGAAATAAAAGTAAAATATGAAGGATATATTAAACTACAACTAGAACAAGTGAAGAAATTTAAAAAATTGGAGAATAAAATGCTCCCAGAAGATATGGATTACAAAAATTTAAAAGGAATAAGCTTGGAAGCACAACAAAAACTAGATAAATTAAGACCTATATCAATAGGACAAGCTTCTAGAATATCTGGTATTTCGCCAGCAGATATAGCGGTATTATTAATTTATCTTGAACAGAGGAACAGAAAAAATGGATGAAATAGAATTTAAAGAAATGATGATATTAAATTTAAAAAAATTAAACAAATAATTATCTAATGAACAGTTAGAGCAATTTTATGAATATATGAACCTATTAATAAAATGGAATAATGTTATGAATTTAACAAGTATAACAGATCCGAAGGAAATTATTATTAAACATTTCTTAGATTCATTAACTATATTAGATAAAATTGATAGTAATGCTGAAATAATAGACGTAGGTACTGGAGCAGGTTTCCCCGGTATTCCTATAAAAATAGTTATGCCAAATGTTAAAATAGTGTTATTAGATTCCTTAAACAAAAGAATAAATTTTTTAAATGAGGTTATAGCTAGACTACAATTAAAAAATATAGACACAATACATGGAAGAGCTGAAGATTATGGAAAAGATAAAATGTACAGAGAAAAATATGATATTGCAATGGCGAGAGCTGTTGCACCACTAAATATATTATTAGAATATTTAATTCCTTTTGTAAAAGTAGGTGGCAAATGTATTTGTATGAAAGGCTCAAATAGCGAGAAGGAAATATTAGAAAGTAAAAATGCTATACAGGTATTAGGAGGAAAACTAGTAGAAACCAACGATTTCTATATTCCTAATACTGATATGAAAAGAAGAATAATTGAAATTAATAAAATAAAAAAGACAGATGACAAATATCCAAGGAAAGCAGGCACACCCTCAAAAGAACCACTTTAAAATTGTTCCACGACAAACTAAATCGAGAAACAGTTGACAGTACTGAGATTTATACTGTCAGACAAAACGACAGTAACGGATAAAAAATGAAAAAATAAATAGGAAAAAATATAAAACATTGTAGAAAATCATTGACATATTAATAATATTTTTATATTATTAATATGTCAATTTTTTTAGACTGGAGTGATAAATTTGAGTAAAATAATGGCGATTGTAAATCAAAAAGGAGGAGTAGGAAAGACTACAACGGCTGTAAATGTAAGCGCAATACTTGCAAAAAAGGGTAAAAGGGTTTTGCTAATAGACGAAGATCCACAGGGAAATGCAACAAGCGGACTCGGGATAGATAAAAACACAGGAAAGTCAATATATGATGTTATTATTAATGATACAGATATGAATGAAGCTATTATTCAAAGTTCAATAAAGAATTTATATATATGTCCATCAAATATTGATTTAGCAGGAGCAGAAGTTGAATTGGTTTCTATGATATCAAGAGAATTAAAACTAAAAGAAAAAGTAGAAAAAATAGAGAATGATTATAATTATATAATTATAGATTGCCCGCCATCATTAGGATTGCTAACAATTAATGCATTTACCACTGCAGATTCATTGCTTATACCAATACAGTGTGAATATTATGCATTAGAAGGAGTAGGGCAACTGATTAACACAATAAATTTGGTGAAAAAACAGTTAAATAGGGACTTATATATTGAAGGTGTTATATTAACAATGAATGATGCAAGAACAAATCTTTCAAATCAAGTAATAAAAGAAGTAAAAACTTATTTTAAGGATAATGTGTATAAAACAATAATACCAAGAAATGTTAAATTAAGTGAAGCACCAAGTTATGGAATGCCAATAAGTGTATATGCACCTAAATCAAAAGGCGCAAGATGTTATGAAAAATTAACAAATGAAATTATAAAAAATGCTAGAAAATAGATATAAAAAATGTTTATATCTATTGTAATGCAGAGAATATATACATTCAAAAAGGGGGTTATCAAAATGACAAAAAACACAGGATTAGGTAAAGGGCTTGGAGCCTTGTTAGCAAACAATATAACAGAAGAAGAAAAAATTCAGGAAGGGGAAGTGATACAAAATTTAAGAGTTATAGATGTAGAACCAAATAAAGAACAACCAAGAAAAAACTTTGATGAAGAATCTATTGAGGAGTTAGCTAATTCAATAAAAGAATATGGGGTTATACAACCAATTATTGTAACTAAACAAGATAATTATTATAAAATAGTTGCAGGAGAAAGAAGATGGAGAGCTTCAAAAAAAGCTGGACTTTCTGAAATACCTGCAATAGTAAGGGAATATGATGAACAAAAAAATAGTGAAATAGCTTTAATTGAAAATATACAAAGACAAGATTTAAATCCGATTGAAAAAGCTATGGCTATAAAAGAATTATTGGAAACATATGAATTAACCCAACAAGAATTAGCAAACAAATTAGGAATGAGTAGGAGTAGAATTGCAAATACAGTTAGAATTTTAAACTTAGCACCAAGTGTTATAGATTTAGTAAAAGAGGGTAAACTTACAGAGGGACACTGTAAAGCATTATTAGCAATAGAGGATCCTGAAAAACAATACCAAACAGCTGTTCACATAATTGAAAGTGGAGATAGTGTTAGAGAAACGGAAAGGCATATTAAAATTAAAAAAAGTAAAAAGACACAAGATAGATATCAACCAATATATAAAGATATTGAGACATCATTTAGAAATTTTTTTGGAACTAAAGTTAGATTAGATGCTAATAAAAGAAGTGGAAAAATTATAATTCAATATTCATCAAATGAAGATTTAGATAGAATTTTAAATTTAATTAAAAAATAAAAAGTGTGTATATTAATTAATATGAAATACTTTGAGAGTAACAAAAGTGATAGTACTACACAAAAGGAGAGGATGCATATGGAAATGATTAATGAGTTTATTAAGTCAGAAAACTTTTTAATTATCTTAGCGGTTGGAAATATATTTCTTTTAATATTATATATTTTTAATTTAATAAGTTTAAAAAAAAATAATAAGAATTATAAAAAATTTATGAAAAAAATAGGAAATGGCAATAATATAGATGAAATGCTTCGAGAATATATTAATAAAGTAGAAGATATAGAAAATAAAAACAAAGAAACAATGGAGTATTGTAAAAAATTAGATCAAGAAATTTCCTTGTGTATTAAAAAAATAGGAATGGTAAGATATAGTGCTTTTAAAGATACAGGAAGTGATTTAAGTTTTGCTCTTGCATTATTAAATGATAATAATGATGGGGTAATATTAAATGGAATATATTCAAGAGAAATGTCTAATATATATGCAAAAGAAGTAAAAGAGGGAAGAACTAATAGTAAATTATCAGAAGAAGAAATGCAGGCTTTAGAAATTGCATTAAATCAGGAAAAACGAAGATAAAATCTTGACAATTAAAAATTTGCGTGTTAAACTATTAATTGTCTTTTACAAGGAGAGGTGGTCGAGTTGGTTTATGGCACCAGTCTTGAAAATTGGCGTAGGTTTG
>CAYZMV010000023.1:0-11668 GCA_964479635.1 uncultured Clostridium sp.
TATGATATATCTCCACCTATTCCAAATATTTTTCTGATTATTTTTGGACTTTTTACTTTTTTGGCTTTAATTTTGATATTGCTACTATTTCTTATAGAATCTATTGGAGAAATTTTTGATGCTTTGCTTGCACTTCGCATTGCAGAAAAGTATATAGTTATAATACCTAAAGCTACTGCTACAATTACTGAAATCCAAGAAAATGCAAAATGTAATTTTGCATCCATTATGCTTCGCAAAAAATAATTACTTATAATTATTAAAATATATGATGCTGAAAAACCTACTAATATTCCAAGAGGAATACCCATTAATCCTAGCAAAGTTGCTTCATAAAATACATTTTTTCTTATTTGTTTTTTTGTTGCACCAATGCTTCGAAGCATTCCATACTGTTTTGTTTTTTCTGTAATTGATATATCAAAACTATTTTTTATACAAAATACAGATGTAAATACTATTACCCCACACACGATTATTGCAACTGCACCAAGTCCACTAATTGTAGAGTTTTGGAGTGGATTTGTTTCAAGTAATATTAAGTAACTATTTGTATCATATTGATACTTTTTTTTGTCTACTTCACTAGATAATTCTTTTAATTCTTCAACCGAAAGATCATATGAAAGATTATATGGTGAATTATATTTTTCAAATGCATTTTCATCTACCTGCAAAATATTTGCCGTTACTTTTAAATAATTTTTTGCACCCTCTTTAGTATATCTTGCATATACATCAGCATTTCCCGAGAAACTATTTTCGTCTGTATATGTGATAAATGTGTATCCGGGTGCGGAATAGTTTTCTACATTACTTGCAGGTCTTTCTATAATACCAACTATTTTATAGGTTTTTGCAGTTGTATCTATTATTTTCTCGCTACTTTTTGTACCGTCTTGTGTTTCAATCACTTCTCCGGTTTCTGCATCTATTTTTTCTTCTGAAAAATCGTCAGTTTGCAAAGGATTATTTTGGTTTAATTGGATTCCATCCTCTGATACTCTTTTGCCTACATTTAGAGTAATAGTTTCCCCAACATTTAATGTAACTCTTCCATTTGTTTTTAAATGCGTGGGTATTACTATTTCACTATCATTTTCTGGAAGTCTTCCTTCCACTAATTTAACAGACAAATTTTCAAATGAATCCTTTGTAAATGCTTTCACAAAAATATAAGGTTTATATTTATTTCCGTGAATTTTCTAATCTTGCATACCCTATATTTTTAGTTAAATGTATATTTTCAATTTCTCTATTATTTTTAAATGTTTCAATATCTGTCATAGGAACATTATAAAATGCAACGTGAAAATTACCTGTTTCACGTGTTTCAAAATCTATCAATGAATCTATACCACTACTATACATTGATGCAACTGCTGTAATTAATGCAACTGATAGCATTATTCCTATAACTGTTACAATGGTTCTCTTTTTATTCAGTTTTAAATTTTTTATAGTCAATCTATTTAGTAAGTTCATTTTATATTTCCCCTCCATTTATTTTAATCAATTAACTTGCCATCTTCTATCTTAATAATTCTATCAGCACATTTTGCAATTTCCATATTGTGTGTAATCATAATAATTGTTTGTTTTAAGTCTCTATTAGATTTTTTTAATAATGACACGATTTCATCACTTGATTTAGAATCCAAATTTCCTGTTGGTTCATCTGCAAGTATTATAGTTGGATTAGTAATTAAAGCTCTTCCTATACTTGTTTTTTGTTGCTGACCTCCAGATAATTCGTTTGGCAAATGCGTCTTTCTGTTTTCCAAACCTAATAATTTCAGCATTTCATTTAATTTTTGTTTATCTATTTCTCGATTATCTAATGATAAAGGTAAAGTTATATTTTCTTCAACATTTAAAATCGGTATTAAGTTATAGAATTGATATATTAATCCTACTTGTCTTCTTCTAAATATTGCAAGTTTGTCATCATCTAATTTGAATATGTCTTTTCCATCTATATATACTTTTCCTGATGTTGGTCTATCAACTCCTCCTATTAAATGAAGTAATGTTGATTTACCACTTCCAGAAGCCCCAACTATTGCAATAAATTCACCTTTCTCTACAGAAAATGAAACATTGTCAATAGCAACAACTTTTGCTTCTTCTTTTCCATAAATTTTAGTTAAATTTTCTACCCTTAAAATTTCCATACTAAAACCTCCATTTTTAATTTACAAATAAATTATATAATAAACAAAGTTACAAGTAAGTTACAAAAATAAAAAATAGTGAATTAAAAAATTTTTTCCAATTCACTATTTTTTGTGCTACTTTTTCAGCAGACTCCTTATTGCTCTATTTTATAATATCTTTTACAACTTCCCCTGCTATTATTAGTCCTGCCACAGAAGGAACAAATGATATACTACCCGGCACTTGATTTCTGTCTTTGCATTTTCTTTTTGTTCCCGGAGGGCATATACATCCTGTTTTACAGCTACATTCTAAAGTTTCATCAGGTTTTATTTGTTCTTCTTTAGAATATACAACTTTTAACTTGCTTATTCCCCTTGTACGAAGTTCTTTCCTCATAACTTTTGCAAGTGGACATACAGTTGTTTTATAAATATCTGTTACTTCAAATTTTGTTGGATCTAATTTATTTCCTGTTCCCATACTTGATATGATAGGAATATTTAGGTTATTTGCTCTTACAACTAATTCTATTTTAGCAGTTACTGTATCAACTGCATCTACTATATATGTTACCGTTTCGTCTAATATTCCTTCAGTTTCTGGCATAAAAAAATCTTGATATGTTTCTACATTTGCATCTGGATTAATATCTAATATTCTTTCTTTTGCAACATCTACTTTTGCTTTACCTACTGTTTTTCTGGTAGCGATTATTTGTCTATTTAAATTTGTTAAACAAACTTTATCGTCATCTATTAATATAAAATTGCCTACACCTGCCCTTACTAATCCTTCTACCACAAACGAGCCTACTCCACCAATGCCAAATATTGCAACCTTAGCATTCTTAAGCTTTTGTAAACCCTCTTTTCCAATTAGCAATTCTGTTCTTGAAAATTGATTTAGCATCTTGTTCTCCCTATTTTATTTCTTTAACTGTATAACCTGCTTTTCTTATTACTTCAGTTATTTTTTTATTGTCTACTTCTTTATTTGTTTTAATAACTGCAGATTTATTTTTTAAATCTACTTCTACTTTTGTAACTCCGTCTAATTCCCTTAATGCCTTTTCTACCGTCATTTTACAATGATCACATTGCATACCTTCAATACTTATTTTTTTAACATTTTCACCCATTTGATTTTCCTCCTTATATTTAAATTTAGGTTTAAAATTTTTAAGTCTTAAAGCATTTGTAACTACACATACTGAACTTAAACTCATTGCTGCTGCAGCTATTGTGGGATTTAATTTAAGTCCAAAACTTAAGTAAAAAACACCTGCAGCCACTGGTATTCCTATTATGTTATAAATAAATGCCCAAAATAAATTTTCTTTAATATTTCTCATTACTGCTTTGCTTAAATCTATTGCTGTTACAACATCAAGTAAACTATTTTTCATTAATACAATATCTGCAGATTCTATTGCAATATCTGTTCCGACACCAATAGCTAAACCTACATCTGATTTAACTAATGCGGGACTATCATTAATTCCATCTCCCACAAATGCAACTTTTTTACCTTGACTTTGCAATTTTGATACTTCTCTTTCTTTATCTTGTGGAAGCACTTCTGCAATTACATTATCAATTCCTATTTGTTTTGCTATTTCTTCTGCGACAACTTTGTTGTCCCCTGTTATCATAACAGTATCTATACCCTTTATTTTTAATTCATTTATAGCTTGTTTGCTTGTATCTTTTATAGTATCTGCTATTGCAATTATTCCTATTATATCACATTCATTTGCTATGTAAATAGCAGTTTTACCTTGTTTTAAAAATTCATTACCTAGGCCTTCGTCTATTTTAATATTATTTTCTTTCATAAAATTAATATTACCTGCTAAATATGTTGTGTTATTTATCTTTCCCTTTACTCCTCTTCCTGACACTGATACAAATTCATCTACTTCTTCTAATTTTTGATTTGTTTCATTTACTTTATCCATAATTGCTTCAGCAAGTGGATGCTCTGATTTTTTTTCTAAACTTCCTGCAATTTTAAGTAACTTTTCCTCTTCTATTTTTGAAATAATATCAGTAACTTTAGGTTTTCCAGTAGTTATAGTTCCTGTTTTATCAAAAATTACTGTATCTACAGAATGAAGAGTTTCTAAACTTTCTGCAGATTTAATAAGTATTCCATTTTGTGCTCCCTTACCCGTGCCAACCATAATTGCAACAGGTGTTGCAAGTCCTAATGCACAAGGGCACGAAATTACAAGTACCGCAATGCCAATGCCTAATGCAAATTCAAATGTTTGTCCATTTAATATCCAAAATATTGTTGCTAGAATTGCTATAATGATTACTGTAGGCACGAATATTCCACTAACTTTATCTGCAAGTTTTGCTATTGGTGCCTTTGATGAAGATGCCTCTTCTACCAATTTTATAATTTGCGAAAGTGTAGTGTCATTGCCAACTTTTGTAGCCCTAATCTTAAGGTATCCATTTTTATTTATTGTACCTGATATAACTTCGTCATCTACATCCTTTTCTACTGGTATACTTTCGCCAGTTATGCTTGACTGATCTATTGATGATTTTCCTTCTATAATTATTCCATCTACTGATATACTTTGTCCCGGCTTAATTATAACTATATCACCTATAACAATTTCTTCTGTATTAACTTGTATTTCTTTTCCATTTCTAACAACTACCGCTGTTTTTGGGGCAAGGTTTACAAGTTTAGCGATTGCATCACCCGTTTTCCCTTTGGATTTTGCTTCTAAATATTTTCCAACAGTTATTAAGGTAAGTATCGTTCCACACGATTCAAAATATATATCCATTGAATATCTATTAACTAAATCTAAATTATTATGACCTAATCCATATCCTATCATGTATATTGCATATATACCATATATAAATGCTGAAGAACTTCCTATTGCAATTAAAGAATCCATATTGGGCGATCCCTTAAATAATCTTTTAAATCCAACAATAAAGTAATTTCTATTTACATATATAATTGGTAAAACTAATAATAATTGTGTAAAGGCAGATGTTATTGCATTTTGAGTTCCATGAAATAGGTTTTTTATAAAGTTTGGAATAGGAATCCCAAACCATTCATATAACATATGATTCATTGATAAATACATAAGTGGTATTAAAAAACATATAGAAATGATAAGCCTTTTTTTCATATCTTTAATGATACTTTGACTATTATCACTGCTTTTATTATTTTTTTTATTAATATCCTCATCAATGCTTGCGCCGTATCCTGCATCTATTACAGTATTTATAATTTTTTCTGTATTTAAAACCTTTTCGTCATATTCTACATTCATATTATTAGATAACAAATTAACATTAACAGACTTAATTCCTTGCAACTTTCCAACAGCATTTTCAATATGTGCAGAGCAACTACTACAAGTCATACCTTGTATATTAAATTTAGTTTTTACCATATTTAAAATAATCCCTCCTACATTATGCTTGACTTAAATTTATCTGTTTCTTTACGTATTTTATATGTTCTATATTACTGTTTTTGCTCCTATCTACCATACAGTTATATATTCTATCTCTTAATTCTTGCTGTGCTTCTTTTGGCGTTAATTCATTATTTGGATAAAAAGGTCCATCTATATATGATACCATTTTTATTTTATCATTATTTTTACCATAACTTTGATATGTGTTTGTTATACAAAATGATGGCTTATTTAACTTTACTGGATATTTAAATGACACAGTTTTAAATGGCCTTATTTTTGTATAATATGGCCAAATATGAGCCTCTGGATATATAGTAATAGAATGTTTTCTATTTATTTCTTTTTCTATTTTATTTAAAAAATTTTTTGTTGCAGTTTTATTTTTCGGAATTGGTATTGCTCCTAACATCTCTACGATTGTTTTTAATCCCTTCATAGAAATATTTTCAGGATTTACAATCAAAAAATTTCTTTTTGGGTAATTCGCAACACTTGGAATAAAAGTGTCAGCAAAACTCTGAGTATGATTTCCATATATAAAATAGCCTGTATTTTTGCATTTTTTTAAGTTTTCTTTTCCTATATATTTTAACCTAAATTTTATTTTAGAATATAATACCTTTATTGGCATACTTAAAACATTTTGAACAATTAGAGAACAAAAATCCCATAGGGGATTTTTGTTATATTTATAATTTTCATCTATTACTCTTGGCTCAATTTTTACTTTAGAAAACTCATCATTTAATTCATCTTCATAATATATAACGTTTTTCGTATCCATACAAACCTCGTTTATTATTATTACTACTTTTATGAGATTTTATTTATTACTTCATTATCACAAGTATATTCAAGTGGAACTTTATAAAAGTCTTCATATACTTTTTTCCATACTTCAAAATTTTTCTCTTTCATTTTTTCAGTATTCTCTCTATCAGTTAAATTTTCATCTGGATATATTGGTTTTTCTATATTTATTATATATTGTTGAACTGGAAAACCATCTTTTCCAATTACATCGCTATCTTCCATTGTGATAAAGATTGGAATTACTGGCACATCATTTCTTGCAGCCAATTTAAATGCTCCATTTTTCAATGGCTTTGGTTTTTTATAATTCCACCATAGACTTTGTTCTGGATATATTAGTATAAAGTCTCCTCTATTTAAAATTATATCCACTGCCTTCATAAATTCTATCATAGTTCTCTTATTTGAACTAAGAGGAAGAGTGTCAGCATTTCTAAATAAAAATCCGTATAATCCAGGGAAATTTGTATAATTTCCTTCTCTAATTACCTTATATAATTTTTTAGTTTTTGATATCTCAGAATTTCTAAATACCTCTTCTATTGAGAAGAAATCAAATGGATTGAAATGGTTGCAAGTTATCATTGCTCCTGTTTTTACACTTTCCAAATTTTCAATTCCTTTTACATCTTTTATTATAAGTTTGTTATCTTTTAATATTTCGTCAAGGTATTTATTTCCTACTTTGTTTGCGACCCTATTTTTTAATCTGTTATATCTTTTCTCTTTTAGGTAATCTACATTTTCTGGAGTTAGCTCTATTGTTGGTGGATCTTCTTCTGCATCAATATCAAATTTTCCTTCTTTTTCAAGTACTTCAATCTTTTCTAATATCTTTAATCTTTCTACTGACTTATCTGCTAACTTATCTGCCGATTTTTCTGCTAATTTTTCGGTTTCACGATCTCTAATTGCTCTTAATCTTCTAAATCTTCTGTCATCACCAACACAATCACATTCTTTTTGTGCCAAATTTATTAGATTCTTTCCTGTTTCCATATCTCTAAAGCGTTCGTCTTCTGTATAATTCTTTTTTATATTTTTTATCATTTCATAAAATTCTGTTCTCTTTGCATATTCCCAGAAGTATTTTTCATATAGTATATTATCAAAGTGCCAAGGTTTATAACTCAAATTATAATGTATTAATTTAATATCCTTTTCTTTAATTTGCAATTCTGGCATTGGCATTGTATCCCAACCACTATCTACTATTTTGGTTCTACCCTTACACAATCTGTTTAAATAATCTTGATCTTGTGCAACAGAAAATTTTACTGTTTCTAATAAATACAAAAATTTCTTCTGGAAGTCAAATTTTCTAAGTTCATCTAAATTCATTACAAGAACCCCTGCATTGAAATAGTTGTTATAATCTGCAACTCCAACTACTTTTTCAACATACTCTTGAAATACAGGAACTGTTTGTACTGCTCCATCTGGCACACCTGCAACTAGTCTACTACCTAATTCTGTATTATATAAATCTGCTATGTCTGATAAAATTACAATATCACTATCTAGATATAATGCTTTATTATATTGTGGGTATAAATCTGGTATAAATAATCTAAAATATGTAGTCTTTGTATAATAATCACGAGTATATAATTTGTCTTGTACTTTTTGTATATAATACGTCAAGTCTACAAATTCTATATTTACATTATCTCTTTCATATTTTTTTATTTTTTCTTGATTTTCCTCTGTTATATTTGTATATAAAATTTTTATTAAGTAATAATTTCTTTTAGATGCATTTTCTATGAGTGATTGAAGTGCTACTGCTAAAAACGGTAAATAATCATCATCTACTGCAAAAAATATTGGTATTTTATTTATTTTTTTCTTCATACTAAAACTTTCCTTTCTATTTGTTTTTCATATTTATTTTTTAATTCTAGATATTCTTCTAAATCTTCATCGAACATATGACATTTTAAAACTTTATGTACTTCTTCTACGTGCCATTGTTTATAATTTTCTATACGTGGATATGGGAAAAAGAGTAATCTTTTAGCAAAATGGCATATTACTGTATCATTTCGTTTAAAACTTCCTTGTTCATTATATATCCTTGGTAGTAATAATTTTTTTGTTGTTGATCTATATATAGCATCTTGGTCTGCAAACAGCATTTTTGTACTTTTTATTAAAGTCCTTGCTTTTCCCAGTAGTTCCGTTTCTTTTATTTTTTTCATATTAAGTAATAACATTCCTGCGTTTATGTAATCTGCTTTTATGAACCAGTGACCATATTTTTCTTTTACTGCTGCATATTCATACTCTGATATATCTATATTGTATAATTTTGATATATCATCTTGAGCCATCATATCTATATCAAGGTATAAAAGTTTATCTGGTATATCTGGTATTAAATCTGCAAGTAATCTTAATAAAGTATATGGCGTACAATAAGCATTCTCATTTTTACAATTTCCAAATTCGTTTTCATATAATTCAGTTACATCAACTTTTACTATATTATTTTCGGAATTTTTAAATTTTACAACATCATCTAAAAAATCTATTTGTTCATCTGAAATTGGCTTATATTCAGGTTTTATTCTTGTTATATCCATTGTAAAGATGTAACAAGTTACAGATTCTTTAGTTTTATTTGTAATAGATATTAACTCTGTAAGTGCACCATCGAATACTTTTTCATTTCCACACAAAAGTAAATTAATCATTTTCACTTTCCTTTAACTTTTAATTTTTTTCACACAGTAATATTATACCGCATAAATTCATTTTTTTCAACATTCATATTATCAATACTTATTTTGAAAATTTATCTTTCTAATAAATATGCTGATATTGTATAGCTTTTAACTGTTTGGCTTACTTCGTCATACGAAATTGAAATATATTGTATTAGCATTTTTTTATTTTCATCTATATCAATCTCATAATGTTCGTTTAAATATTCATCTAAATTATTACCGTTATCAATGTAATTTTCTATTTCATCCGTTAAATTAAAATAAAATCTATCACCACTATCAGTTTCAAATTCAACCTTTTTAAAAGCATCTTCTATACTTTTATCATTATCGTAGTCAGTATTATAGTGATTAGCACTTATAAAAAATAACTCATTATATCCTTGTATCTTTATATTATCAATATCTGTACTTGCGTTAATATATTCCATTCTAGCATCTCTATCAGTTTCTTTAAATGATGTAATTTTTTCAATATCATCTCTTGTTAAATAATCTTTAACATAATCTGTTCCTTTTAAATACACATATGCTCCATAAATTTTATCTTTTTCCTTTTCTGTATACTCTGTTTTTTGTTTATATATTTTCAAATTATGATACTGACTTAGTTCTGATACTTTATACATATTTATATAAGGAACAACTGTTGAAACTATTATTATTGCTACCATTGCAACTAAAATATTTCCTATTTTTTCTTTATTTATTAAGTATATTATTGTGTAAATAATTTCAAATATTATTAACATTATGCATAAATATCTTGCCTCTGTAACACCATTATTTACTATTCTTACTCCTATTGAATATATTTGTAAAATTATAAATGGTATAAATAGCATTGGTAAATATTTATTTATTTTGCTTACAAAATCATCTTCTTTAAATGAAGAAGCCATAATCCAAATAGGACATCCTAATATGAAAAGTGTTGCAAGTATTCTAAATATTTGGTTTGAAGGCATAACTCTTAAAATAATTATTTTTGCTATGTAAATGTAAATTATAGCAAAGGCAAGTATTACAAGACTGTTTAATATGTATTTTATAAGAACTTTTGAAAATTTTCCAATTTCATTATCTACATTGTGAAAAGAATATATAATCGCTGGTATATAATATATACCTAATAGCAATATTTCTATTCTTAATACCAACATATATCCTTTATTATTCAATATTAGAATAATAAATATTGACGATATAATTGCAAAACCTATTGCTAGAACTCCATACACAACACCTGCTTTTAAAATATTTATAAATACTTGTGTAAGATATTCATTAAATGGCTTATTGCTTTTTCTATAATTAAAATAAATTGCTGAAATAAAAATTGATAAGCAATAGCAAACCACTATTCTTGTTACAATATCAGAATTAATTTCATTTAATGCATATACAGATACACCTGATATTATACCTGCCAATATGTAAAAAATAATTTTTTTATTTAAAGCTTTTATATCCAATGTCTCTATTAAAAAAGTTGTTATAGAAAAAATTGCTCCAAAACTTGCTATATTTGACATTACAATTCCACTTAAAAAATTATTATCTAAATTAATTGCAAATATCACAGTAATTATGAATATGGTAAATATAGTTACTGGAAATTTTTCTATCCCTTTCTTAAATAAAGCCCAGATATTTTTTAATTTCTCTCTTATTTTTTTCAAATTATTTCCTCCGTTCTAATAATTTTATTATATATATTCTACATTGTTTTCTTTAATTTTGCAAACAAAATCCTTTATACTATTTTTCCTCCTCCGAACAACAATATCATCTATATAAAAAACTGCTGATTGTCCCGGAGTTATTGCCCTTTGCGGTTCATCAAAAACTACTTTTATTCTACCATCTTGAATTGGGTAAATTGTACTTGCAAATTCTTTTGCAGAATATCTTGTTTTTGTATTAACTCTTATAGGTTCGTTTATTTTATCAAATAATATCAAATTCACATCATCTACTATAAATTCTTTTTTGTATAACTCTTTTTCTTCTCCCACTATTACTTCATTTTTTTCTTTATCAAATCCTAAAACAAATAATGGAACTGAATTTGATATTCCAAGCCCTTTTCTTTGTCCTATTGTATAATTATATAGTCCTGTATGTTTACCTAAGATTTCACCTTTTGCATTTACAATATTTCCTTTTTTATGCTTTAATACTGAATTGCGTTCTAAAAATTTCTTATAATTTCCATCAGGAATAAAACAAATATCTTCACTATCGGGCTTATTTGCTACCTTCAAATTATTTTTTTTTGCTATTTCTCTAATTTGCTCTTTACTTTCAAAGTCTCCAAGGGGAAATAAAACATATTCTACTAAATCTTTTGGAATATTCCATAAAACATAACTCTGATCTTTTCTACCTGCATTTGACTTTTTAAGTACCCATCTTCCATATTCTTTGCTATACTCTGTTTTTGCATAATGACCTGTTGCTATGTAATTGCATCCTAGTTCTTTTGCCTTTTTCCTCA
>CAYZMV010000024.1:0-4060 GCA_964479635.1 uncultured Clostridium sp.
CACAAGAAGAAAGCAAAAATGTATCGACGCAAAAAACAGATGTCGATTCTAGATTAGAAGGAGAAACTAAGCCTAGCGGTGGCGGAGCATCGCCTAATGGAAATTGGACGTTATCTGCAGATGGAAACATAGCATCATCTGGAAGTGTAACAGTAAATATAGGAGATTATGTAAATTACACATCAGACCTTGCAACATATCCAGCAGAAAAACTAGGTGAAGATTATACAGGAAGTACATCTAACATTTCTGAATTAGCAACACAAACAGAATTAAAATGGAGAATTTTAGGTGTAGACAAAAATGGATGCTTAACCATAATAAGTGATAGGCCAACAAATAAAGACGTTTATTTCGAAGGTGCAAAAGGATATAACAATGGAGTGTATATACTAAATGATATATGTGCAAAACTATATAGTAATAGCAATTTAGAAGTAAAAGCAAGAAACTTGAGCATAGAAGATGTAGAGGCAGGATTTGATACGGCTACCGAAAAGGCAAGGGATAGTTATACTAATAATGTAGTACAATATGGACAACCAAAAACATATACAGGTAATAGTGTACAATACCCAGCACTTTATGCACAAGAAAATGGTTCTGGTATAGGTGTACAAGAAGCTAATAATGACAAAGGTAGAAAAACAGACGGAATAGGTGTAAGTGAAGCATATTATACTGAGGAGCAATTAATCAAAAAAACTGATGGCAAAGAAAGTTATACGGCGGGAACCGATGATGACAAGGCAAACAAAGTTTTGACTTGCACACAAACTTATTACGGCTTGTCTGATCCGGCTTGTAAAAATCGCAATTTTTATAATATGATTTTCTCGACTCGCGTTGACTATTGGGTTGCCTCTCGTTGTGTCTACTGCGATTCTGGCTATTCGTACTTCGATCCTGGCTATGCATACTTCGAATTGTACACCATCGACGACTCTCGTCTCGCAAGTATCAGTCTATTTCGCTCAGATGGCACAACTCGCCACGCTTTCAGGTGCCTCCGTCCCGCAGTTTCTCTAGGGTCTAATATCAAATTGACCACTTGCTCTGGCACCAACAGTGAAACAAATCCTCATACATTATCAAAAGCAACAAGCTAATGTAAATATATATAACTGAGATTATAAAAAATATGGTGTGTGAAAACCCACCATATTTTTTATGCCTCTTTGCTTCATTATATGCCTCTCTGCATTATAAATCTGTATTTTCGCTAAAACTTCCTATATTTCATCAAAGGAAAATATTTCCAAAAGTAGAATTATATAATTAAAATGAGAGATATACCTTTATAAAAATAAGAAAGGTTTTTTTCTCAAACATTGTAAATGTTATGTAAAATTCATATAGTGAATTTTGAGGAAAGGAGAAAGTACAAATGAAGGTAGATTATATAAAGGAGGACAAGCTTTTAATTTTGAGAATAACAGAAGAAATAGATCATTATTCTTGTGAAAAAATTAAAAAAAGAATTGATTATGAAATAGAGGTACATATACCTAAAAAAGTGATATTTGATTTTAGTGATGTTAATTTTATGGATAGTAGTGGAATTGGAATGATACTAGGAAGATATAAGTTGGTATCAATGTTTGGAGGGAAAACTAGTTTAGTTAATGTAAAGCCAACAATAAAAAAAGTGTTGGAAATGTCAGGAATATTGAAATTAATACCAATAGAAGATGCAGATGTAATGGGAGGTACTAAAATTGAAAAATGCGTATGAAAATGAAATGAAATTAGAATTTTCGAGTAAGTCATCAAATGAAAGCTTTGCAAGAATAGCAGTTGCAGCGTTTGCCACTCAGCTTGATCCTAGCCTTGAGGAAGTTGCTGATATAAAGACTGCTGTATCAGAAGCTGTGACAAATTGTATAATACACGGATATGAGAATAAAGAAGGAATAATTAAAATTGAATGTAGGTTATTTGCAAATTCAATAGAGATAGAAATATCGGATAGTGGTAAAGGAATAGAAGATATTGAAAAAGCAAAAGAACCGCTATATACATCTAAATCTGATTTAGAGAGATCTGGAATGGGATTTACAATAATGGAAAGCTTTATGGATGAAGTAAAAGTTGAATCAGTATTAGGAATAGGTACTAAAGTAACAATGAAAAAAATGATTAAAACAAATTATGAAGTAGAACATAATAAGGCTTTATTATAGATAGTAAAGGGAGTTGCTTTATGTATGAAATAAACACTAAAGATATATTAAAGGCACAGAATAATGACAAAGAGGCAATGTCAAATTTAATAGAAACAAATTCTGGGCTTTTGTGGAATATAGTAAAAAGATTCTTAGGAAGAGGATACGAGGCAGAAGAATTATATCAAGTAGCTTGTATAGGATTTATAAAATCTATAAAGCGTTTTGATGTGAGTTTAAATTTAAGGATGTCTACATATTCAGTACCTTATATAATGGGAGAAATTAAAAGATTTATAAGAGATAATCGGTCCGATAAAAGTAAGCAGAAGTTTAAAAGAATTATCAGTTAAAGTAAAAGAGATACAAAAAGAATATTTGTGCAAAAACGGTGAAGAAATTAGTATATCACAAGTTGCAAAAATATTAAAAGTCTCAAAAGAAGATATTGCAATGGCTTTAGAAGCAGAAAGACCACTAGAGTCAATAGATGAAGAAAATTACGAGGATGATTCAAATGGAGAATCAAAAATAAGTAGAATTTCTGATGGAAAAGATGAAGCGTCTATGTTGATAGATAAAATTTGTATAAATGAATTAATTGAGGGTCTAGAAAGCAGAGAAAAGCAAATTATTTTATTGAGATATTATAGAGGCAAAACTCAAGCAGAGGTAGCTAAAATATTGGGAGTTACACAGGTACAAATTTCTAGAATTGAGAAAAAAATTCTTTCATATATGAAAGAAAAAATATTATATGATAAAAAAATAGGTTAAATTAAAACAAGAAAGGTGGCAAAAGCCACTTTTTCTTTTATGCAATTACTTGAAAAATTTGTCGTATTATAATAAAATAAACAAGTAATTGGAGGAATTAATTGATGGATGCGGAAATTGTACAAAAACAAAAGGAATATATAAAAAAAGTATTTGAAATAAATAAAAATAAAGAGTTAAAATATTACATATTAACAATGGGATGTAAATTAAATGAAAATGATTCTGAAAAGCTAATTGGTATGGTAGAAGAAATGGGATATACAGAGTCAAACGATTTAAATGATGCTGATTTATATTTAATAAATACGTGTTGCGTAAGAGAAAATGCAGAAGAAAAGGTATTTGGAAAGCTTGGCGAATTAAAAAGGATAAAGGAAAAAAAGGATATAATTATTGCAGTTGGTGGCTGTATGATGCAAGAAGAACATATAATAGATAAGCTAAAAAAGAGCTATCCTTTTGTAGATATAATATTTGGTACACACACTCTTTATAAAGTGCCAGAAGATATGTATAAAACAATTACTAGCAAAAAAAGAATTGAGGATGTTATAAATATTGATGGAGAAATTTATGAGGGAGTACCAATAAAAAGAAGTAATAATATACAAGCTTCTGTTACAATAATGTATGGATGTAATAATTTTTGTAGTTATTGCATAGTTCCGTATGTTAGAGGAAGGGAAAGAAGCAGAAAGCCAGAAGATATTTTAAATGAAATTAGGGAACTTGCAAAAGATGGATATAAAGAAATTACACTTTTAGGGCAAAATGTAAATTCGTATAATGGCGGGGACAATTATAAATTTGCTAATCTTTTAAGTGATATAGATAAAATCGAGGGTATAGAGATAATAAGATTTATTTCTCCTCATCCAAAAGATTTTACAGATGATGTAATAGATGTAATGAAAAAAAGCAAAAAAATATCTAGGTTAATACACGTGCCACTTCAATCAGGGAGTACAAATGTACTAAAAGCTATGAATAGAAAATATACTAAAGAGCAATATTTAAATCTAATAGAAAAAATAAGGGCTGAAATTCCAGATGTAGTATTCTCAACAGATATAATAGTGGGCTTCCCGGGAGAAACAGAGGAGGACTTTGAGGAT
>CAYZMV010000024.1:4070-11570 GCA_964479635.1 uncultured Clostridium sp.
AGGATTTTGAGGATACTTTAGATGTTGTAAAGAAGGTAAATTTTGAGCAAGTATTTATGTTTATATATTCTAGAAGAGTTGGAACTGTTGCAGATAAAATGGAGAATCAAATTCCAGAAGAAATAAAACATAAGAGATTTAATAGATTAAAAGAGCTATTTGAAGATAATATAGAAAACAATAATCAAAAATATATTGGAACTATTCAAAAAATATTGGTTGAAGGGTATAGTAAAAATAATCCGCAAATGTTAACTGGCAGAACAGATACAAATAAGATAGTTGTATTTGAAGGAAATAAAGAGTTGATAGGACAAATTATAAACATTAAAATTATTTCACAACATAAATGGTATTTGAGAGGGGAAATATAAAATGACAGAATTTTCACCCATGATGAAACATTATTTGAAAATAAAAGAAGAATACAAAGATTGCATTGTATTCTACAGGTTAGGGGATTTCTATGAAATGTTTTTTGATGATGCAAAAACGGCTTCAAAGGAATTAGAAATAACTTTAACGGGAAGAGACTGTGGGCAAGAAGAAAGGGCTCCAATGTGTCGGAGTACCTTTTCACGCAGTGGAAGGATATATTGCTAGGTTAATAGAAAAAGGGTATAAAGTAGCAATATGTGAGCAATTAGAAGATCCGAAATCGGCAACGGGCATTGTTAAAAGAGATGTAATAAGAGTAATAACTCCGGGAACAGTAATTGAATCAAATATGCTTGATGAGAAGAAGAATAATTATATTATGTCAATATATAAAAAAGGCATATATTTTGGACTAGCTATTTGTGATGTTACAACAGGCACATTTTTAACGACTAAAATAGAATCTAATAATAATTTTGCACTTCTTTTAGATGAGCTTTCAAAATATAATCCTGCGGAAATTATAGTAAATAAAATGTTGTTTGACTGTAAGCAAGAAATAGATGAAATTAAATTACGATTTAATACTTATATAAATTGCTTTGATGAGGATGTATTTAAAACAGATGTAGATAGTCTATTACAAACATATACTTTTGTTGATGATAACGGAAAAGAAATAAAAAATATAAATAATACTGATTTGCGTATTCCCGCAATAAATGGATTATTGGATTATTTAAATCAAACTCAAAAAATAAAATTAGAACATATAAATATGATTAAAATGTATTCAGTAGAAAAATATATGTCGTTAAATATTGCTACTAGAAGAAATTTAGAGTTAACAGAAAAAATGAGTGATAAAAGTAAGCAGGGAACGCTTCTTTGGGTACTAGATAAAACGCATACATCTATGGGAGGAAGATTATTGAGGAAATGGATAAATGAGCCATTGATAGATGTCATTGAAATTAATAAAAGATTGAATGCGGTGGAAGAATTAAAAGATAATCTAATTTTTAGAGGGGATATTATAGATTCGTTAAAAAGAATTTATGATATAGAAAGATTGGTTCGGAAAAATAGCTTATGGTAATACTAATGCAAGAGATATGATATCATTAAAAAATTCTTTAAAACAATTACCATATTTAAAAAAGGCTTTAGCAACTAGTAAATCTGAATTATTGCAAAATTTATATCTAAATTTAGATGAACTTACTGATATACATAATTTAATAGAAAAAGCTATTGTAGAAGATCCGCCCATTACAATAACTGAGGGTGGAATAATTAAGGCAGGATATAATGAAGAAATTGACGAACTTAAAAATGCAACGTTGCAGGGAAAAAATTGGCTTGTACAATTAGAAGCAAAGGAAAGAGAAAAAACTGGAATTAAAAATTTGAGAATTGGATTTAATAAAGTTTTTGGATATTTCTTTGAGGTAACGAAGTCATATTTGAATTTAGTACCAGATAGGTATATTAGAAAACAAACACTTGCAAATTGTGAGAGATACATAACAGAAGAGCTAAATGAATTAGAAAGTAAAGTATTAGGATCAGAAGAAAAATCTATTGATTTAGAGTATAAATTGTTTATAGAAATTAGAAATAAAATTGCAATGAATATAGAAAGATTGCAAAAAGCATCAAATATTGTGTCAACATTAGATGTATTTACTTCATTTGCTATTGTGGCAGAAGATTTAAATTATGTAAAGCCAACCGTTAATAATAATGGAATAATTGATATAAAGGGAGGAAGGCATCCTGTTATAGAAAAAATTTTGCCAGAAGGAACTTTTATAGATAATGATACATATTTGGACAAACAAAATGATAGATTATCAATAATTACAGGACCTAATATGGCAGGTAAATCTACATATATGAGACAAGTTGCGTTAATTACATTGATGGCTCAAATAGGAAGCTTTGTACCTGCTGAGTCTGCTATAATTGGTGTGGTGGATAAAATATTTACAAGAGTGGGAGCATCGGATGATTTAGCAATGCGGACAAAGTACATTTATGGTAGAAATGATGGAGGTCGCAGAAATACTAAAAGAGGCAACATCAAATAGTCTTGTAATTTTAGATGAAATAGGAAGAGGAACATCTACTTATGACGGACTTTCTATTGCTTGGGCAGTAGTAGAATATATTGCAAATAAAGAAAAATGTGGTGCAAAAACGTTATTTGCAACACATTATCACGAACTTACAGAATTAGAAGAACAAATAGAAGGTGTAAAAAATTATTCAATAGCAGTAAAAGAAAAGGGTGAAGATGTAATATTCTTAAGAAAAATAGTGGCAGGTGGTACTGATGAGAGTTATGGTGTTCACGTAGCAAAACTTGCAGGAGTACCTCGGAGAAGTAGTTAAAAGGTCAAATGAGATATTGAGAGGTTTAGAGAGAAAGAGTATATTAGGAAAAAAGAAAGAGGAAAAGGGAAACAAAAGAGTGGCAGAAGGACAGCTAGATATGTATAACTATAAATTAGCAGAACTTGCACACGAAATAGATAAGGTTAATTTAGATGAGATAACTCCACTAGATGCATTAAATGTACTAGCTAAAATGAAGGAAAAAATCAAATAAAATAAAAAAACAAGGGAAATTATCAAAAATTGCCTTGCTTTTTCACAAAATCTTAATTAATTATAACATTATAATAAAAAAATATCAAATAGTAAAAGAATAAATAATAATGCAAAAAATAGAGTATATAGAAGATTAATATACTAAAAATAGTAAAACAAATTTTATTTACAATATTGGTAAAATTGCATAAAAATATATTGCTGTGGTAAAATAAATACAATAACACAAGAATAAGTAAACAAATTCCCTGCGTAGTGCGTAATGACGGAATTTTTAGAACCAACAGAGAGGAGTAAGGGAGCTGATTCTCTTTAAATATGGCGTGCAAGCTTACACTTTAATTTAGTAGTAAGAAGCCCATAAGTATTTAGGTAGGCACCCACCTGTGTAAGAACAGGTCCTTAAAAATTCTTTTAAATACGGCTAAGGCGGGGCCTTTTTTAAGATTGAGTAGAGATAAAGGTATAAGAATGAATATAAGAGAAGTCCTAGAATATGGAATTAATTTATTAAAAAAAGACAATATAAATGAACCGATAATAAAAGCTAGAATAATACTAGCAGATATTTTAAATAAAAATAAAGAGTATTTATTGATTCATAATGATGAGGAATTAACTGATGATGCATTAAATGCATTTAAAAGTAATATTCAAAAATTATGTAATGGCATACCATTACAGTATATAATACATAGACAGGAATTTATGGGATTAGAGTTTTATATAGATGAAAATGTATTGATACCACAGCCAGATACAGAAATTTTGGTAGAAGAAGTAATTAATATAGCTAAAAAGGAAAATAAAATAAGCATATTAGATCTTTGTACGGGAAGCGGAGCGATTGGAATTTCTATTGCAAAAAATATAAAAAATTCTAAAATTACATTATCAGATATTAGCAGAAAAGCATTACAAGTTGCAAAAAGAAATTGCAAAAATATTTTAGGGTATGATGTTTCAACCAATTTACAAAAAAGTATTAAGATTATTGAATCAGACTTGTTTGAAAATATAAATGATAAATTCGATGTAATAGTTTCAAATCCTCCTTATATAAAATCAGATGTAATACAAACTTTAGATAAAGAAGTTCAAAATGAGCCCAAAATTGCATTAGACGGAGGAAAAGATGGACTTAAGATATATAAAAGAATAATAAGTGAGGCATATAAATATTTGAACTATAATGGATATTTAGCTTTAGAAATAGGTTATGACCAAAAAGAAGAAGTAATAGAACTAATAAAAAACACATCTAAATATACAGATATTTATTCAAAGAAAGATTTAGCAGGAAACAATAGAATTGTGGTGTGTAAAAATTGTCAAAAAAACATTGAAAAATTTGGAAGAATATGGTATTATACTTAAGAGGTGATACCAAATGAAAAAGGAAAAAGACGATTTTTTAGAGTATGCTTTAAAATCTGGAAGAGTAAAACCATTAGAAGAAGCATTCAAGGAATTTCCAGTTGAAGAAGAGGATCATAAAGGAAATGCTTATTATTATATTAAAGAAAAATTTAAGCATTATAAGGAGAATTAAAATGTCATTTTCTTCAGAAGTAAAAGAAGAACTGTTGGAACTTAAAATGTGGGATAATAACAGTAATCTAGTACAAGATGAGCAACTTGCGAGATTATTAATTAGAGAATCTTTTATAGAAAAAGGCTTTATAAATGACCCTAACAAAGAATACCATTTAGAAATCCTTTTCAAATCAAAAAAGAAAGAAAAGCAAATAAAAGAAATAATTTCAAATTTTGGTATAGATATAAAAGAAACAAAAAAAGGTTCAGATTATATGTTATATTTAAAGGATGGAGAAGAAATATCTTCTCTTTTAGCAGTTATGGGAGCCTCAAAAGCAGTACTTAAATTTGAAGAGATAAGGGTAATAAAGGATACTAGAAATAATGTCAATAGACTTGTAAATTGTGAAACTGCAAATTTAAATAAAACAATTAGTACAGCAGTAAAACAAATAGAGGATATAAAAAAATTAAAGAAAAGCAAAAAGTTTGAAATGTTACCAGATACCTTAAAAGAAGTAGCAAAATTGAGATTAGAAAATCCTGACTCAACATACGAGGAACTTGGTAAAATGCTTTCAAAACCAATAGGAAAATCTGGAGTAAGCCATAGATTAGAAAAAATATCTAAAATAGCAAATGAGGATTAAGGGGGGAAAATGAAAGAATTAGGAATATATGTACATATACCATTTTGCAAAAGGAAATGTAATTATTGTGACTTTTTATCATTTTCAGGAGCAACCAATTTAATAGAAAAATATATAAAAGCATTAAAACAAGAAATAGATAAAACTAAAATTGATAATAAAGATGATTACATAGTTAAAACTATATATTTTGGAGGGGGAACTCCATCTTTTATTGATAGTAAATATATAGTAAACGTATTACAACTAATAAAAAAGAAATTTAATATTCTAGAAAATGCAGAGATTACAATAGAAGCAAATCCGGGAACGGTGGATGAACAAAAATTAAAGGATTATTATGATGCAGGAATAAACAGAATAAGTTTTGGAGTTCAAAGTACCAATAGTGATATATTAAAAGTTGTAGGTAGAATTCACAGTTATTCTAGTTTTGTAAATGGATATAATTTAGCAAGAGATATTGGCTTTAAAAATATAAATGTAGATTTAATGATTGGACTGCCAGTACAAAATTTAAAATATGTTCAAAAAGATATAGAAAGAATATTAGGTTTGAATCCAGAACATATATCAGTTTATTCATTAATAGTAGAAGAAGGAACAAAAATAGCAGAAAAACTAGATAATGGTAAGCTGTATTTACCATCTGAGGAAGAAGAAAGAGAGATGTATTGGAAAGTAAAAAACGAATTAGAAAACAATGGATATGTACATTATGAAATATCAAATTTTGCAAAACCGGGGTATGAATCAAAACATAATGTAGGATGTTGGGAACAAGAAGAATATATTGGATTTGGACTTGGAGCTCATTCATATTTAAATAACGTAAGATATTCTAATACAATTCATTTTGATGAATATTTTGATTGGCCTGAAAATAGAAAAATAATAAATGAAAGACAAAACGAGGGCGACAAAATGAAAGAATATATGTTACTTGGCTTAAGAAAGATAGAAGGAGTAAGCATACTAAAATTTAAAAATAAATTTGCACAAAATCCAATTTATTTATATAGAGAACAATTAAATAAATTATCGAAACAAAATTTAATACAAATAGAAAATGATAATATAAAATTAACTAACAAGGGAATAGACCTCGCGAATTTAGTATGGGAAGAGTTTATATAAAAAAATTCTAGCAAAGGGGGTCTGTTCTCTTTTGTTAGAATTTTTTTAGCAATCTGTATTGACAATCGCTAGAATTGGGTATAATATATTAGCAGTTGACAAACAAGACTGCTAAATACGAGGTGAAAATATTGTTGGATGAAAGAAAAAAACAAGTATTACAAGCTGTAATTGAGGAATATATAAGTACAGCAGAGCCAGTAAGTAGTGGAACAATAGTTGAAAAATATGATTTAGGATTTAGTAGTGCAACAATAAGAAATGATATGGCAGAACTCGAACGTGATGGCTATTTAGAGAAACCTCACACTTCGGCAGGTAGAATCCCCTCAGTTAAAGGCTATAGATTTTATGTGGATGAGCTTTTGAATGACGAAAATATAAGTTTAGAGGAAATACAGTATATAAAATCGCAGTTAGAAACTAAGGTAAATGAAATAGAGGATTTAACAAAAATTACAACAAATACAATTTCTGATATAACTCATTATGCTACGGTAGCCATTGGACCAAATTCGCGTAATAATTTAATAAAAGATATAAAATTTGTACTTTTGGGCGAAAGAATGTTAATGGCAGTTATCCTTACTGAAAATGGAGCTATAAAGGAAACTATAATAAAATATGATGAGGACATAAGTCAAAATCAAGTAGAGGGATTAAATTTTACATTTAATAATAAATTAAGAGGTAAACCATTAGAAAAAATAGATAAACCAATGGAAGAATATATTTTATCAACTATGAGTGATCAAGTAAATGTTATAAAACCAATAATTCAACAAATGAATAAAGCTATTGAAGATTCGGATAAAATATATTTAAAAGGTGCAAATAATGTATTTGATTTTCCAGAATTTAAAAAAATTGATACTGCTAGAAATTTTCTAAGTATATTAAATACAAAAGAAGAAATGCTTGAAGTGTTAAATTCTGGAGTTGCTAAAGATATAAATGTGTATATTGGAGAAGAAAACGAAAAAGAAGATTTAAAAGATTTAAGTATAATAACATTTAAGCATAGAATAGGAGATAAAGATTTAGGAACTATTGGAATTATAGGACCAAAAAGAATGGATTATTCTAAAGTAATTTCAGTAATGAAATATATTAGCAAAAAACTAAATGGACAGTAGAATTTTACAATATACAAAATAAAATTCATATAGATTGGAGTGTG
>CAYZMV010000025.1:0-4711 GCA_964479635.1 uncultured Clostridium sp.
AAGAAAGAAGGGGAGTAAGATATTCCCCTTTTTTGTTTTAGATAGAGATGTTTTTTAAAGAAATATATAAAAAATAATAGAAGATTATCATAAGAAATTGATAATCTTCTATTATATAAAAGGGGGAAGTTTATGTTTGATTTACATTATGACTTACTAACATATATTTATATGAATAAAAACAATTTAAAAGAAGTAAAAGAACACATTAACAGAATTTTTAAAAATAATATTACAGGTGGCATATTTAATTTATTCTATATGTCTCCTAAAGAGATGCAGGATGAATTAGGGATAAAAGAGGAAGAAATTAATATAATTAAAAATTTGGAAGAAATTAATAAATTGATTGATAATAATAAATTAATACCAAAAAATATAAAATATATTTATGGAATAGAGGGATTAGATTATTTAGAAAGAATTGAAGATTTGGATAAAATATATAATTTAGGAGTGAGAAGTGTAAATATAGTATGGAATAATGATAATAAATTTCGGAGGAGGAGCAAAAGGAGAAGAAAAACAAGGATTAACCAATTTAGGAATAGAACTAGTTAAAAAGTTGGTAGATAAAAAAATAGGAATTGATTTATCTCACTCAAATGAACGAACTTTTTATGATGTGGTAGAATTATGTAATGAATTAAAAAATAATGGAAAAGAGCCAATAGTTTTTGCTTCACATTCAAATGTGAAAGCAATATGTAATCATCCAAGAAATTTAACAGATAATCAAATAATTAAAATAAAAGAATTAGATGGAATTATTGGAATTGTCTCAGTAAAACCTTTCTGCATAGAGGAAAAAAATTTCAGCAAGAGTAATACTAAATATCAAAAAGCATATATAGAACATATAAAATATATTAGAAATTTATTAGGGGGAATAGATAATATAGCAATATCAACAGATGATATGACATATTATAAAACTAATAAAAAATATTATAAGCATTTTAATGTATTTAAACAAGAAAGCATTAAAAATAATTTAACAAGTTTACTTTTGCATAATAAATTCAGCAAAGAAGATATAGAAAAGATATTGCATCATAATTTTATGGAGAAAATTTTGCAAAGGTTATAAATCTATGTTATAATATCGATTGAAAAAATATATAACTATAAAAAGAGGATTAAAATGGGATTTTTTGATAAATTAAAAAACGGCCTAGGAAAAACAAGAGATTCTATGGCAGATAAAATAAATAATGTTTTTAGTACGTTTAGAAAAGTGGACGAAGACTTATTAGAAGAATTGGAAGAAATACTAATAATGTCAGATATAGGTGTGGATACATCTACTTATATAATATCTAAATTAAGAGAAAGAATAAAAAAAGAGAAAATATCAGACGAAGAAAGAGTAAAAACTGCTTTAAAAGAAGAAATGAAAAAAATATTGGATGAGGTACCAAATGATTTAGACTTATCTAAGAAGCCAACAGTTATATTAGTTGTTGGAGTAAATGGAGTTGGAAAAACCACTTCAATAGGAAAAATTGCAAACAGAATTAAAAAAGAAGGTAAAGATGTAATAATAGCAGCAGCAGATACATTTAGGGCAGCAGCAGTAGAGCAAGTAGAAATATGGGCAAAAAGGAGTAATTGTAAAATAATAAAAAAAGAAGAGGGAGCAGACCCAGCTTCTGTAGTATATGAAGCAATACAAGAAGTAAAAAAAGATAATAGCGATGTATTAATTTGTGATACAGCAGGAAGACTTCATAATAAAAAATACTTAATGGATGAATTACTAAAAATAAAGAAAGTAATAGATAAAGAATTACCAGATGCAAATAAAGAAATTTTATTAGTATTGGATGCAACAACTGGGCAAAATGCAATTTCACAGGTACAAGCATTCAAAGAAACAGTAGACATAACTGGACTAGTTTTGACAAAATTAGATGGAACTGCAAAAGGCGGAGTTGTTTTAGGAATAGTCCGTGAAAATAAAATACCAATAAAATTTATTGGTGTTGGAGAGCAAATTGATGATATGGAAATTTTCAATTCAGAAGATTTTGTAAATGCAATATTATAAATAGTAAATAGGGGGAAAAATAATGAAAAAAGGTAAAAAAAGAACTATTCTTGTAGTAGTATTTCTAATAATATTTGCAATTTATTTAGGAATAACTTTAAGAGGAGAATATTTAAGAACATTAGAAATTGGACAAGAATATTTATCAGTATTTAAGCAAAATATAAAATATAAAATAGTATTTGCATTAATTAATTTTGTTATACTATATATATTAACTTATATAACAACAAAATTTATCCATATAGGATTGAAAAAATTTTTTGATGATGAAAAAAAAGAAATGCCAAAATTACCTAAAAAATCTATATGCTTAATATTTAGTGTAATCGTAAGTATGATATCAACAAGTTTTTTAACAGAAAAAGCAATGCTTGCATTTAACACTTCTTGGTTTGGCATAAACGATCCAGTTTTTAATACAGATATAGGATATTACATATTTCAAAAACCATTTATAGTTGCAATGTTAATATATTTTGTTGTTTTGGCAGTATTATATACAATCTATGTATCTGCATATTATATAATATGTTTTAATGTATATTTTGATAAGGGTATTGATGCAGAAATGTTGAAAAAGAATACTTTTATTAAACATATAACGACAAATATAATGTTAATGGTTATAGGGCTTGCATTAATTACATTAGTTAATGTTCAAGATATAGTTAACGGTAAATTTTTAACATTATCAGATGATGTAAAACTTAATGGAGCGGGACTTATTGATTCTACAGTTAAAGTGTGGGGCTATAGAATTTTTGCAATACTTATACCAATTTGCGTAATGATGGCAATTAAAAATTTCAAAAAAGAAAGTTTTAAAAAAGTAATGATATGGCTTTCTAGTATTCCTATATATTTAGTACTTTTATTTGTAATTATAATGGGAGTTGACTTAATATATGTCAATAGAAATGAACTAGACAAAGAAAAATCGTATATACAAGATAATATAGCTTTTACCAAAAAGGCTTATGATATAGAAATTGACGAAATAGAAATACAAAACAGTGAAACAATTACCAAAGAAGATATAAATAACAATCAAGAAGTAATAGATAATATCAATTTATTAAATGAAGAAAATATATTAGAGACATTAAAACAATATCAAAGCAATTCAGGATATTACTCATATAATGTAGCTATCCCTGAAATATATAATATTAATGGAAGAAAGCAATTAGTATATGTAAGTCCAAGAGAAATTGTAAGTAATGATACAAGAACATATAATAATAAAACATACGAATATACACACGGATACGGTGTTGTAGTTACATCGGCAAGTGATGTAGACGAACAGGGAAACTTATCATATATACAAAGTGAATTTTCAAATACAGGGAATAAAATAAAAATAAATGAACCTAGAATATATTTTGGAGTACAAACTAATGATCCAATAATAACAAATGCAAAAAATAAACAAGAATATGATTATCCACTTACAAGTACAAAGAGCAGTACTAATATATATAATGGTAATGCTGGATTGCAATTAAACTTTTTAGATAGAATAATACTAGGAATAAAAGAAGGAAATTGGGGCATAGCTTTTTCTGGAAATGTAACAAAGGATAGTAAAATAATTACAACAAGAAATATTGTGGAAAGAGCAAGAGCTATTATGCCATATTTAAAATATGATGAAAATCCATATATGATATTAACTGATAATGGAGATTTAGTGTGGGTATTAGATGCCTATACAACATCTAATAGTTATCCATATTCTCAAGAAACAATTATTGAATATAATGGATTGAAGGAAAAAATAAATTATATAAGAAATTCTGTAAAGGTATTAATTGATCCATATAATGGGGATGTTAAATTTTACATTACAGATAAAACAGATCCGATTGCAATGAGCTATAGTAAAATATATGATGGATTATTTGAAGATGGTGAAAAAATACCTAAAGAAGTTTCAAAGCATATTATGTATTCAAAATACTTATATAACATACAAGCAGAGGTATTAGAACAATATCATAATATACAGCCTGAAGTATTATACAGGCAAGATGATGTTTGGGATATATCAAAAGAAAACAAATCAAGAACTACTAGTGCATCAACAGGAACAGACATAATACCATATTATACTCAAGTAAAAACAGTAAACAACAATAATTCCAAATTGGGACTGGTTGTGCCTTATACAATATTAGAAAAGCAAAATATAATTTCATATTTAGTAGGTACTTATGATGAAAATAACAATAAAAAGTTAATTTTATACAAATTTAAAACAGAAAATGCAATCTTGGGAACTACTCAATTAGACACACTTGTTGAGCAAGATGAAAATATTTCTAAAGAGTTAAATACACTAAATGCAACAGGAACAAAATTAGAAAAAAATATCATAGTTGTTCCAATAGATAATACATTGTTATATGTAGAGCCAATATATCAAGTTAGACTAAACGATGAATATCAAATTCCGTTGCTTAAAAAAGTAGTGGTTGCATCTGGAAATAAAGTTGCAATAGGGAACAATATAGAAGAAGCAATAACAAATCTATTATCACAAGGAGCAATTAAAATAGAAATAGAAAGTGAAAATAAAGATGAGTTAATTGAGCAAATAATAAATGCAAACAATAATTTAAAACAATCGAATATTAGCAATGATTGGCAAATGAT
>CAYZMV010000025.1:4721-11211 GCA_964479635.1 uncultured Clostridium sp.
GTCAAGATATGGCAAAACTTCAAGAATTAATTGAACAATTAGAAACAGTAGTAACACAAGAAGAGCAGCAAAAGAACGAGGAAGAATTATCTACATCGCAAAACAATAATGTTGTAACAAATACTATTGCAAATTAAATTGAATAAAAAAATAAAAAACGCCTAAAAATATATTTAGGTGTTTTTATGTTTTTAAAAAAGATAAATGAAAAAATAGATAAAATAAATGAAAATTTAGAGAAAGCTAACATAATAGAGCTTTCATACATTATAGGAAATAAAAAAGAAATATTAAAAAGAAATTTAATTGCAGGAATTTCAAGGGGCGTAGGAATTGGAATCGGAATAACAATTATAACGGCCATCATTGTAATAATATTGAAAAAATTAATAATGCTAAACATTCCAGTAATAGGCGATTATATAGCAGACATAGTAGAAATTGTAGAAAAAAGCAGATAAAAATTTGAGCAGAAGGGAACAAATACTTTGTGCCCGAAAATTTTTAAAGTATGCATTGAAAACTGCAAATTAATCATATATAATTACATTAAATTGTACATAATAAAACAAGGGGGGATAATATGAGTGATAACGTAAATATTCAAGAAATGATTGATAAGCTAGTAGATAATGCTAATCAAGCATTGGAAGAATATATGAAACTAGATCAAAAACAAGTAGATAACATCGTGTATAATATGGCACTTGCGGGATTAGATCATCATACAGATCTTGCAAAACTTGCAGTAGAAGAAACTGGCAGAGGAGTATATGAAGATAAAGTCATAAAAAACATATTTGCAACAGAGTATATTTGGCACTCAATAAAATATGAAAAAACAGTTGGAATAATTGAAGAAAATGAGTTAGAAGGATATGTGGAAGTTGCAGAACCAATAGGAGTAATTGCAGGTGTAACGCCTGTTACAAATCCAACATCAACTACAATGTTTAAATCTTTAATATGTGCTAAAACAAGAAATCCTATAATATTTGGATTCCATCCATCAGCTCAAAAATGCTCTGTAAGATCTGCAGAAATTTTGAGAGATGCAGCAATAAAAGCAGGAGCACCAAAAAACTGCATACAATGGATAGAAGTTCCATCAATAGAAGCAACAAGCGCACTTATGAATCATCCGGGAGTATCATTAATACTTGCAACAGGAGGAGCCGGAATGGTTAAATCTGCATATAGTTGCGGTAAACCTGCATTAGGAGTTGGACCGGGAAATGCACCTTGTTATATAGAAAAAACAGCAAAAATAAAAAGAGCCTGTACAGATTTAATGATTTCTAAAACATTTGATAATGGAATGATATGTGCATCTGAACAAGCAGTTATTGTGGATAAAGAAATACATCAGGAATTTGAACAATATATGAAGGAAAATAATTGTTATTTTTTGAACCAAGAAGAAACAAAAAAAGTATCAGACTATGTTATAAATCCTGAAAAACAAAGTGTAAATTCGGAGGTCGTAGGAAAATCTGCTTCGTGGATAGCTAAGCAAGCAGGTATAACAGTTCCGGAAAAAACTAAAATATTAATAGCACAATTAGATGATGTAGGACCGGATTATCCTTTATCAAGAGAAAAATTATCACCAGTTCTTGCATATTTCATTGTAAATGGTTATGAAGAAGGATTTGAAAAGTGTAAGAAGATGCTAGAGTATGGAGGATTGGGACATTCAGCGATAATTCATAGTGAAGATGATGAAATAATAGAAAAATTTGGTACAGAAATGAAAGTGGGAAGAATTATAGTAAATTCGCCATCATCACAAGGAGCAATAGGAGATATATATAATACAAATACGCCATCACTTACTTTAGGTTGTGGTTCTTATGGTAAAAATAGTACAACTTCAAATGTATCAACACAAAATCTAATAAATAAGAAAAAAATCGCAAAAAGGAGGGTTAATATGCAATGGTTTAAAATTCCACCAAAAATTTATTTTGAAAAAAATGCAATACAATATCTAGAAAAGATGCAAGATATATCAAGAGCTTTTATAGTAACAGACCCAACAATGATAAAATTGGGATATGTTGATAAAGCATTATATTACTTAAGAAAAAGAGAAAAATACTGCCACTCAAAAATATATTCTGATGTAGAACCAGATCCAGACGTAGATACAATAATGCGTGGAGTAGAGGAAATGAGAGACTTCAATCCAGATGTAATTATAGCAATAGGAGGGGGCTCAGCAATAGATGCCGCAAAAGGTATGTGGCTATTCTATGAACATCCGGACGCTACTTTTGATGGATTAAAACAAAAATTTATGGATATTAGAAAAAGAGTAGTAAAGTTTCCAAATTTAGGAGAAAAGGCAAAATTTGTTGCAGTACCAACAACTTCTGGTACAGGAAGCGAGGTAACAGCTTTTTCAGTAATAACAGACAAAAAAAATGGAAACATAAAATATCCATTAGCAGATTATGCATTAAGACCAAATGTTGCAATAATTGATCCACAATTTGTACTTACACTTCCAAAAAGTGCAACAGCAGATACTGGTATGGACGTATTAACTCACGGATTAGAGGCGTATGTATCTAATATGGCAAGTGATTATACAGACGGACTTGCTTTGCAGGCAATAGATATGGTATTTAATTATTTAAAAAGAGCGTATGATAATGGAGAAAACGATGTAGAAGCAAGAGAAAAAATGCACAATGCAAGTTGTATTGCAGGAATGGCATTTACAAATGCATTTTTAGGATTAAATCATAGTATGGCTCATAAATTAGGTGGAGAATATCATATACCACACGGAAGAGCAAATGCTATTTTACTTCCTTATGTAATTAAATACAATTCTGAAAAGCCAACAAAATTTGCGGCATTTCCAAAATATGAATATTTTATAGCTGATAAAAAATATGTAAAAGTAGCAAAATTCGTAGGATTAGCAGGAAACACAGACGAGGAAAGTATAAATAATTTAATAGAAGCAATAAAAAAATTAATGAAAGATTTGAATATGCCAATGTCAATAAAGGAGTGTGGAGTACCAGAGGATGTATTTATGGCGAATTTACAAGAATTAGCAGAACACGCCCACGACGACCAATGCACAGGATCAAATCCAAGATATCCATTAGTTGAAGAGATAAAAGAAATATATAAAAAAGCATACTATGGAGAAGAAATTTAAAAAATATGTAACACAATTTATATGTATTGCATACTATACCATATAACATATAAATTAAGGAGGTAAATATTATGCCAGATGAAAGAAATTGTGGTTGTGGAAGCAATAATGGAGTCTTTGGAGGAGATGATTGCTCAATATTGTTCTTTATAATAATATTCTTACTATTATTTACAAGTTGCGGATGTAACAGAGGTTGTGGTATGTAAACTAGTACTTATTGTAAAAGGGGATTTTGATTTATTTCAAAATTCCCTTTTACAATTATAAGTTATTCCTAAAAGTGCCAAAAAACCAGAAAAATACCAAAAATTTTTTTTATTTTTATCTTGACTTATAATTTTTGTTGCTATATACTTTATATGTGTAAAATATGTAAAAAAAACACGAAAGAGGAGATAAAAATGAAAAGATATATTTTTTGTAAATTTAATAAAAAATTTCTAAGTATTTTAATTCTTTTTGTTATGGTATTTGCGATGTTTGCCTTTATTCCAAATTTGATGATTAAATCTTATGCAACAACATATACATATAAAAAAGATTCAAATAATTTACCATCAGATTTTGACAGTAAATATCCGGGATATCAATCATTATTGCAAAATTTGACAGCTGAGCATCCAAATTGGACATTTAATTTGTATGAAACAGACTTGGATTGGGATGTTGTAATAAATAATGAATATTTGGGACACGGTACTTCACCAAAAAATTTAGTACCAAGTGATTATAAAGATGAATGGATATGTTCTATATGTGGAAGAACAGGATATGATGCTACAGGAAGATGGCATTGTGCTTCAAGAGGAGCAATAGAATATGTAATGGATCCAAGAAATTCAATGAATGATACAAATATATTCCAGTATTTATTGCTATCATTTGATAATAATATAACACAAGAACAAGTAAATAATATGGCTAGTAATATTGAGTATTTAAATACTAATGAAATAAAAACTGCAATATATGAAGCGGGAAAAGAAGTTGACATTAATCCATTTTACATAATAGGAAAGATTTTGCAAGAGCAGGGTAGTAATGGTTCAGTTTTATGTGCTGGAAAAGGCTATCATGGTCAATATGAAGGCGTTTATAATTTATTTAATATAGGAGCATCTGGAAATGGAAATGATGAAGTTATTTTAAATGGACTAAAATATGCGAATGAAAAAGGTTGGACAACCCCAAAAGCATCAATCTTGGGTGGAATAGGATTAGTTGAAAGCTTCATAAAGAGAGGACAACGCACATTATATTATCAAAAATTTAATGTTACATATGCTCCATATTTCCAATCTCAATATGCACAAAATATATTTGATTCACAAAGTATAGGTCAAATATTAAAAAAATATTATAGTAATGCAAATTTAATAGATAGCAATTTTACATTTGAGATTCCATTGTATAAAAATATGCCATCATCAGTACTAAGCCCATCTATAAGTTCTGTACAAGGTGAACTTGCGTATGTTAATGCAAATGGTTCATTAGCATTGAGAGATGCACCAAATGGAAATGTAATAGCACACGTACCTGAAGGATCACAAGTTGTAATAACAAGAAGAGCAACTGACAAAGTAGGTGGATATTTTTGGGATCAAGTTGCATCACCAAAAGGAACTGGATATATGGCTAGAGAAGCAGAAGATGGAAGTAAAACATATTTGGTTGTAATTGGTAACAGTGATTTGTCAGGAAAAGGGGATTGTAATGGAGATAGCATAGTAGATTCAATGGATTTATACAATATAATACAACATATATTAGGAAATAAAATTTTAGAAAATGATTGTTTCGTCGCAGCTGATACAAATCAGGATAATAACATAGATTCAATGGATATGTATAATGTAATACAAATAATTTTGAGAAAATAATAAAGGAGAAGGCAATGAAAAAAATAAAGAACATATTTTTAACAATGTTATTTTTTATAGCAATTTTATTTATAACTAATGGGGTAAAAGCAACATCAATTACTGCTTCGCCTTCAAATCCAAAAAAAGGTCAATCTGTAAAAATAACTGTTAGTGTTTCGAATGTTAATACTGTAGATTTAACTGCAACAGTGTCTGGAGCTGGAACTAGTGGTACAATTAGACTAGTTGATGGTTCTTTAACTGGTGATGCCAAAACATTTTCTAAAAGTATAACTGTTAAGCCAACAACTACAGGTACAATATCTGTTGTTGTTGCAAGTACCTCAAATGCAGTTTTAAATGGGCAATATGTTGAGAATGTAGTTACTTCAAAAAATATAACAGTTACAGAAGCAAGTACTACTTCAGGAGGAAGTTCAGGCAAAACTACAACAAAACCACAAGAAACCGAAAAATCAAAAGATAGCACATTAAAGGGATTGAGTGTAGAAGAAGGAGCAATCACACCAGAATTTAAAAAAGATGTAAAAGAATACACATTAGCAGTTCCTTATGAAACGACCGAAGTAAATGTAACAGCAACTCCAACAGATTCAAAAGCAAAAGTAGAAGTTAAGGGCAATAAAGACTTGAAAGAAGGAGAAAATGTTGTAACAGTAACTGTTACGGCAGAAGATGGAAGTAAAACAGATTACACTATAAAGGTAACTAGAGCAAGAGTTCCACTTGCATTAAAATCTTTAGTAATAAAATATGAAAACCAACAAGGAGAATTAGTAGAAGCACTTTTAAATCCAGCATTTGCATTTGATATTCTTGAATATTCATTAGAAGATTTAGAATATTGGGTAGAAAATTTATCTATAGAAGCTATTGCAAATTTAGAAGGAGCAGAAATTAATATACAAGGAGCAGAAAATTTACAAATTGGAGAAAATACAATAACAATTACATTAAAAATCGCAGGAGATGAACAAAATCTTAAAGTTGGTGAAGATTTAAAAGACGAAGTTATTACTTATACTATAAAAGTCAATAAAAAAGAAGAACCAACTATATTTGGAAAAATATCAAATTGGTTTAATGGACTTATGGGAACAGTATCAGTTTGGTACGTCCAAAATGAACGAATGATAGTAATGAGTGCATTAGGAATTTGTACAGTAGCTCTATTTATGCTATCAATATATATTGTTGTTGACTACAGAAAATACAAAGATGTAATTGCAAAAGTAAAAAAGACTAAAGAAATAAATAATTCAGCCGATATAATTGAGGAAATAGGAAAAAATTTTAACAGCATTGAAAATGATAATATAGATGAGAACGATAATGGAAAACAAAAGGGCGGAAAACATTTTTAATATAACGGTATGCCGGTGTAGCTCAGTTGGTAGAGCAGTGAATTCGTAATTCAAAGGTC
>CAYZMV010000026.1:0-11057 GCA_964479635.1 uncultured Clostridium sp.
CTGCAAATTTTAATTTCTCATTGTATCGAACTGTACTTGGAATTATGGCATAATAAGATGGTTGTTTTTCATAACTCACATTCCGCATCACCTCCCTTCAATTTAATAAAATCAAAATTTTCTAAACTATATAATTTAGAAAGCTTGATTTATTAACATTTATAGAGGTTTGAAAAGCATAAATACAGGAGTAAAATCTCCAGGGTGCGAAAACAAAATCACCCATCTTCCTTTGTAATCTGAAAATTTAATATTGCCCATCGTTGTTACTGCTTCAAAATCTGGTGCAAATTCTCCAATTTTTACATTTCCGTTCATCATTATTTCATAATTATTCATAACAAAAATAAACCTCCAACTTTTTTATTTATTTTATGTTAGAGATTTATTTTTGTTACTTTTAAAGAAAAATTGGTCTCATAGTTTTATATTTAAATTTTTAAAATAAATATGTGCTTTTGTAAATGCTATATACAATGTAAACTAAATCAATTATTTTTAATCTACAAAACGTTGTGTCCTAAAATTTTTTTGAACCTTTCCTTTTTTGCTTCCGAATTTTGTGAATCAATAAATTCTATATTTCCACTGTTTTTTTCTAATAAATCTTTTTCCCTTAAAACTTCTTTTAGATGTTTTGCTAAATTTGGTGCGCCATTAAAAAACGTAACATCACCTAAAACTTCTTTTATTTCATCTTGAATGATTGGATAATGAGTACATCCCAGTACTACATTTTTTACTTTTCCTGCATATTTCCTAAGATTTTCTTTTAAATAATCCATTATTTTTTCTTTGTCATTTTCTTCAATAATATTTGCAAGACCAATACAAGGCAATAGAATAGTTTTTTTATTATTATATTTGTGATAAAGCATTTGAAATTTTTCACTTTCTATTGTTCCTTTTGTTGCCATAACTAAAGTCTCATATGAAAATGCAAAATCATATACCATTTTATATGCAGGTTCTATTGCAATAAAGGGAACTTCTTCATATTTTTTTCTCAAGAAATTAGCAACTTTTGCACTTGCTGTGTTACAAGCAATCACTATTACTTTGCAGTTTTTATTTAATAAAATTTTTACAATATTATCACAAATATCTATTATTTCTTCGTCGCTTTTATCTCCATAAGGATTATTTTTCGAATCACTATAATATATGTAATCTTCGTTTGGTAATATTTTTAATATTTCTTTTAATACTGTAACCCCTCCTATGCCAGAATCAAATATACCTATTTTTTTAGAATTTTCCATATTGGCCCCTTTTAATCATTATTCAAATAAATAGGATTTTGGGGACAATCCCCAAAATCCTATTCGTCTGTAGAAGGAGAATCTGTAGAAGGATTTACTTGGTCACAATATTCTTTGTATTTTGCTTCTAAATCCTTGTTTTTGAACTTTAAATTTTTCTCTTCTCTCATTTTTATTAATGCTTTATATCTAATATATTGATCTTCATCTTCTAAATCTTCTGCCAATAATTCAACTATATTATTTTCAGCATCTTCAAATGAAGGCTTTTCTGCCTTGTTTATACAATAGATTATATGATATCCATAGGTTGTTTTAACAGGCTCTGTAGTATATTGATCCTTTTCCAATCCTTTACTTGCATTAACATATGCATCTTCCAAAGAATCTTCTGTAAAATTATCAAAATCAACATTTTCCGTTGTTACTTTGTCTTGATATTCATTAGCCACATCATCAAAGCTTGTTCCATTTTTTAGTTTGTCTAAAATTTCATTTGCAGTAGCTAAAGCTTGTTCTTCTGTTACATCATTTGATGTTTTTACTAATATATGTTTAGTATTAATTTCTCCATATACGTTATCATTGTAATAATTATTAATGTCATCTGCATTTAGCAAAGTTTTAAAATATTCTATACAGTATAGATTTCTTTCATAATCTAATTTAAGATAATTTATAAAATCTTCTTTAGATTCAAAACCATTTTCTTCTAGGAAAGATGCCTCATCATATCCATAAGCTTCATACATACTTAAAATTGATTCTACTTGTTCGTTTACTTCCTCGTTTTGTTTATCTGTTAAAGTATACATATCCTCCAATATTTCTTTATCAGCTAATTCTAAAACATAACTAATTGAATATTTTTTTGTCATATCATTATACAATTCATTTTTGCTTACTTTTCCACCTTTGAAAGATACTACAGCTTCATTTCCTCCAATACCCGGAACTCCAAATACTCCTAGTAAAAAAACAATTAATCCTCCTAAAATTAATCCAACTCCACCTGCAATCCAAGTTTCTTTTTTAGAAAAGAAATTGTTAACTGATTTTTTTTCTTTTGCACCATCGCTTTCTTTTGCATTATGTTCTTCTTTTACATTTTCTTCTTTCATCACACACACTCCTCAAATTTTTATTTCAAATATTGTATATATAGTTTATTAAATTACTATTAAAAAATCAAGTCTTTTCTTGTAATTTTTTTATATATTTATCAATTTCTTCTGATGCTTTTTTGCCAGATTCTATTGCTCGGCAAACCGTCGCTTTATTTTGGCATACATCTCCTCCCGCAAATACTCCTTTAATATTTGTTATGCCCTTCTCGGAAGTTTCTATTAGCCCCTTTTCGTTCAATTTTATTCCTTCTTTTAAAATTAATTCTCTATCAGGTTTTAACCCTATTGCAAATATTATAGAATCGGCATCCAAATAAAATTCACTATTGGCTATATCCGTTACTTTTTCAGTAGTTGAATCAGTTTTTACACATTTAATTCTTTTTATATTGTTATGTTCTATCTCTGCACTTACAACCCTTGTATTATATATAACTTTGACGCCATCTGAAATAGCCTCGCCTAATTCTATTTGTCTTGCTGGCATCTTACTATTGTCCCTTCTATAAACTATTGTAGCTGATTTTGCTCCCATTCTCATTACTGCCCTTGCTGAATCTGTTGCAACATTTCCACCGACCAATGATAATTACATTTCCTAAATCTTCTACAATTTTCTTTGCATTATATTCTCTTAATATATAACTAGCTTTATATATTTTTTTGCACGGTTTATCAGTTAAACTATATGTAGATGTAATATCTGCTCCAATTCCTAAAAATATAGCACTATAATTCTTTTTAAGTTCCTCTAATGTAATATCTTTGCCAAATTCTATATTAGTTATTATTTTTATATTTAATTTACTTACTCTACTTGTTAAATTTTGAGTAATATTTCTTGGCAATCTAAAACCCGGTATTCCATACGTAAGTAATCCACCAATTTGTTCCTCTTTTTCAAAAATTGTAACCTCATACCCTTTTTTTGCAAGTTCAACTCCGACATTCTATTCCAGCCGGTCCCGAGCCTACTATTGCTATTTTTACATTATTACATTTTTCTATATCATAACAATAGTTTACACAATTTTCTCTTGCCCACAAATTTACATACTTTTCTAATTTTGAAATTTGAACCGGTTCACCTTTTATTCCTTTTACACAATGTCCGCGTACAATATTCTTCATAAGGGCACACATTTGAACATATATCACTCATTATGTTATTTTCTTGTAAAATTTTATAAGCCTTTTCAAAATTTTCATCTTTAATTGCTTGTATAAAACTAGGAATATCAGTAGAAATAGGGCATCCCTTCCTACATAAAGGATCCTTACAATTCAAACACTTATTAGCCTCTTTTAATACCTCTGATAAATTATTCATTTATTCTCCTATCTTTTTGTATGCTATATAATCACTATAATTTATATAACTCATTTTCAACTATATATTCATATACTTCTTCTGAAATATAATTTTTTACTTCTTTATTATTATGCTTTATCATATTACTTATTTGTGTAGACGAAACTTCGTTCTTATTTCTATCTATAACAATATAATTATATTTATTTTTTATTTTATTATAATCTTTCCATTCTGACATTTTTATATAATTATCAGATCCCATTATAAAAAATATATTTGCATTTATGTATTTATTCTCTATAAGTTCAAATGCATCTACCGCAAAAAGTAATCTATTTTCTTTTATTTCAATATTATCTACCTCAATATTTTTTTGATTATTTGTAATTAATTTAAGCATATTATATCTATGATTTGCATTTGCTAAATTATTTTTTCTGTAATAATCATTAACCGGTACAAAAATTACTTTATCTACTTTTTTATCTTTTATTAAATTATTAGCTATTTCTATATGTACTTTTGTTGGAGGATTAAAGCAACCTCCAAAGAATCCTATTTTCTCCATATTTTTTCCTTTTTAAACAAAAGAGGGTTTTTGTGTCCCCTTTTGCTTAAATTAAATTTTTAATTTCGCTATATATATCTTCGTGTATTTCTTCTATTGTCCTAATTTTATTATCTTTTACACATTCAATTTTCACCCAGTTATATTTATCTGCCACTTCACACGCAGAGTTATAACTATCAATTATATGATTTTTGTCTCTTTCGTGTATATCTTTTTGAGTTTGATTTGTAAATTTATTTTTTCTATTTTCCATAAGTTGAAATGCAAATTCCGGTGGCATATTTAAGAAAAATACTTTTGTAGGTATTGGTAATTTATATATGTTAAACTCTAAGTCCCATAGCCACTCTAAGAATTTTTCTCTTTCTTTTTTATCCTCTATTTTTCCTGCCTGATGTACCATATTTGCTGTTGTATATCTATCAGCAAGTATTATTCCTCCATTATTATAATATTGTTCTAGTTCCTTTTTATAAGTTGCAAATCTATCAACTGCATAAAATGTTGATGCAATATATGGACTTACATCTTTCGCATTTTCTCCAAATTCTCCTGATAAATACATTTTTACAAGTGAAGACGAAGGACTATCATAATTAGGAAATGACACTACCTTAAAATCTATATTCTCCTTTTTTAATCTTTGTTGCAATTTTTCAAATTGTGTTTGCTTACCACTTGCATCTGTACCATCTATTACAAATAATTTACCCATTTCACTACTCCTATTATTTTATTTAAATTCTATTGAATAATGGTTCAACGTTGTTAAGTTCAATATCTCCTTCTACAGTAATCATATTCCATACAGGTTTTTTTAAATTTAAATATGTTCTTATTTTTGCACAAGACTCTGGCATAAATGGCTCAAATAAGTTTGATAAATTTGCTATTATAACACTACACGTGTATATTGTATTATTAAATCCGTCAATATCCTCTTTCTTTTGAATCCAAGGCTGTTTTTCGTCATAATATTTATTCGCATATTCTACAAGTTCCATAACTCTATCGGTTGCTGTTTTAAATTCTAAATTTTCTATTAATATTTCAACATCCTTATATGCCTTTTCTATTTCCAATTTTGCATTATCATCTAATTTTCCGATTGGTAATTTGTCTAATCCCTTAAATCTTAATGTTCTATTTACTAAATTTCCAAATTTATTTAATATTTCGTTATTATGAGTTCTTTCAAAGTCTTCAATAGTAAAATTTGTATCTTTCTTTTCTGGTCCATTATTTATTATATGAAATCTTAATGAATCAGAATTGTATTTTTCAAGCATTTCTAGGGCTGTTATACCGTTTCCTTTACTTTTTGATATTTTTTCGTCATTTATATTCAAATATTCAGTAGATACTATTACATCAACTAATTTAAAATTGTCTTCTAACCCAGCTAAAAGAGCATTAAATATAATACTATGGAATATTATGTTATCTTTTCCGTGGCACATATATATTTTATTATTATGTCCTTCTTTCCAATAATCTTCCCAATTAAGCCCTCTTTCCTCAGCTAATTGCATTGTATCTGTAAGATATCCAAGAACTGCCTCTATCCATACATACATTCTTTTTGACTCATATCCCGGAATCGGAATTTCTATGCCCCAATCTAAATCACGTGTTACGGCTCTATCTTTTAATCCTTGTTTTAAATACTTTACTGTTTCATTTCTCGCATTAATTCGCCAAAAATTTTTACACTTATCAGTATTAGATTGAATTATATCTTGAAATTTAGATAACGCAAAATATAGATTTTTATTATCTTTTTCTACCGTTTTACTTCCACAATTCAAACAAATTCCATCTTTTAAATCTTGTATAGATGGAGTATGTCCACAATTTTCGCATTGATCTGCTTTTGTTATTTTTCCACACTCAGGGCAGTTTATTTGAATTTCTCTATCTTGTAGAAATTTATTACACTTTTCACAATATGCTTGAGGCTCTACTTTTTCATATATATATCCATTATCATATAATCTTTTGAAAATTTCTTGTACTTTTTTTGAATGATATTCTGTTTCGGTTTTCGAATATAAATCATAAGAAAAATTCATTGCATTAAAAGTTTTAATAAACTCATTATGATATTCTTCTGATATTTCCTTTGGACTCCTTTTTTCTTTTTTTGCTCTTTCTGTAATTGGTGTGCCGTGACAATCTGTTCCTGATACATAAAGCACATTATCACCCTTTAATCTATGGTAACGAGCTAAAACATCTCCTGATATTAATCCTGCTAAATGTCCTAAATGTAATGAATTATTTGCATAAGGCCACGCTCCACCTATTAAAATATTTTTACCCATAAAACTGTACTCTCCTTTTACATTAAAAAATTTTAGTTCTTAGAATTTTATCATAAACATATTAAAATAGCAAGTTTTATCAATAAAACTTGCCTTAATTTCATTTGTTTTACACTTATACTCTTTTTTCCCAGAACCAGTCTAAACTATTGTCCAAATTCTTCTTATTATAATATTTGCAAGCAATATCATCTACCCAAAGATATGAAACAAATGATAACAATATCATTATTAAATCTACCGTTATACATCCTAGTAGTGTTGAACGATTCTCATCATAGTTTAATTCTGGGATAATTGCTAATTGCACACTATGCATTAAAACCAATACTAAAAAGAATATTAATGGTAATGCTGTTGCAATAGGTTTTTTTATTTCCTTGCCTAAAAATATCAATAATACAGTTGCTGTAAGTAATAAAAGTAATGTTACTGGGTTTGTTATATCCAAAATAAACATCCTAATTTCCTCCTTCGTAATTTTTATATTTATTATATCAATTTATATAATAACCAAATTTAAAATTTTTTCTATGATTTTTGATAATTTTTTTACCATATTTGTATTATACCACAAAGTTTCAAAATTTGTACATTTTTTTTAATAAAATTTAAATTACTGCCTATATATCTCCAAATTTTACATTCTTTCAGGCATTTCCATCCCTAATAATTCTGCTCCCGTTTTTAATACAATACTTACAACGTAGGTTAAAAACAATCTCGCATTTTGAACTGTTTTATCCTCAGTGATTATTTTATAATCATTATAAAAAGTGCTAAAACTCTGACTTAAATCTATTAAATATCTTGCAAGTATCGATGGTTCATTTTTATCTGCTGAATTTTGAATTACCTCACTAAACATATATATCAATTTTACTATAGATATTACTTCTTTTTCTTTTAATTTATTAAAATCAATTTCTTCTATTTTTGGTGTATAATTTGCTTTAGAAAGCAAACTTTTAGTTCTAACATAAATATATTGAATATATGGTCCTGTTTCACCTTGAAAATTAAGAAGTGTATCCCAATCAAATATTTCGTCTTTTATTCTACTATTTGATAAATCATTAAATATTATTGCACCTACTCCAACTTTTCTTGCTATTTCATCTTTATCTTCCAGTTCTGGATCTTTTTCATTAATAATGGCTTTAACCTTTTCTATTGATTCATTTAATATATCCTCTAAGAATACTGAATTTCCCTTTCTTGAGCCTATTTTTTCTCCATTTTTGTCAACTATTAATCCAAAATATACGTGTGTACATTTTGAAACATATTCTCCATATCCCATTAATTCCATTACTTTAAATACTTGTTTGAAATGTAACTGCTGTTCACTTCCAGCAACATAAATTAATTTATCAAAGTTATATCTATTTATTCTATCCTTTAATGCGGCTAAATCCCTTGTTGCATAAATTGTTGTTCCTGCTGATGTAACTACAATACAAGGTGGCATATCATATTCTTCTAAATCTACAACTTGTGCTCCTTGCGATTCTTTTAATAATCCTTTATCTTTTAATTCTTCTATAATAGGAGTCATTTTATCATTATAATATGCCTCTCCATCGTATGAATCAAATTTTGAATTTAATAATTTGTATGTTTTTTCATAATTTTCTATACTAATTTTTCTAATATGCTCCCATTGCTTTACTATTTCTGGCTCTCCCTTTTCTAGCTTTTTAAAATACTCTCTTGCCATTTCGGTAAGTTCTGGTTTTTCTTTTTCTTCCTGATTAAATCTGATATATGTTTTTAATATACTTCCCATTTCATCATTTTCAAAATCATAATCACTTTTCCACAATGAAATACCAGCAATTACTTTTCCAAATTGAAGTCCCCAATCGCCTAAATAGTTCAATCCTATTGTATTGTATCCAATGAATTTATATATTTTATATAAAGCCCCTCCTATTACTGTTGTACGTAAATGTCCAATATGAAATGGTTTTGCAATATTAGGTGATGAATATTCTATTACAGCCGTTTTGCCCTTTCCTATATCTGAGGAACCATATTTTTCTTTTTTGTTTGCTACCTCTTCTAAAACTGTTTTTACTAATAATTCTTTGTTTATATGTATATTTAAATATCCACCAACTATATCTATTTTTTCTATAATACTATTATCTATTTTAATATTTTCTTTAATATCATTTGCTATCATAGGTGGTGCTTTTTTTAAATCTTTTGCAAGTTTAAAACACGGAAAAGCATAATCACCATATTCACTATTTGGTGGAATTTCTATGTAACTTTCTAATTCTTTTTTATCTAGTTTTGTTGCCTTTGCAATTTCAAATGCTATCTCCTTCTTAAAGTCTACCATAAAGTGCTCCCTTCTTTAATCTCCTAAACAAATATCTAGGTCTCTTGCTATTTTAACTAAATCGTCATCCATTGTAACTCTTTTAATATTTGTACTCTCTGTTCCTCCGTGAACGTGCTCCAATTTCTTTATTGTTTCCAACTACATCTTCCAAAGATACATAATCTAATTTTCCATTTTTCAATGTAACTAGCACATTAAATTTTCCTTCTAATGCAAGTTCCATTGCCTTAGAACCATACTTTGTAGATAATACTCTATCAAAAGCTGTTGGAGTTCCACCTCTTTGAACATATCCAAGAACAGTATTCCTAGATACCATACCTGTTAATTCTTCTAAATCTCTTGATAGTTTTTCTCCTATTCCTCCCAGCCTTATATTATCTAGTCCTTTTCCATCATTTAACGTTTTTTTAATAATCATTTCTCCATCTTTTGGTCTTGCACCTTCTGATACAACTATTATACTAAATTTTTTTCCTTCTGCTTTTCTTCTTTCTATTTTTTCTACTATTTTATTTATATCATAAGGTATCTCTGGAATGATTGCTGCATCTGCACCACCTGCTATAGCAGATTCTAATGCAATCCATCCAGCATATCTTCCCATTACTTCTAATGTCATTATTCTGTGATGTGATTCCGCTGTTGAATGTAATCTATCTAAGGCATCTGTTGCAACAGATACTGCTGTATTATATCCAAATGTTATTTCTGAATGTGCAACATCATTGTCTATTGTTTTAGGTACTCCTATTATATTTAATCCTCTTAAAGAAAAATCTCTTGCAGATTTTTGTGTTCCGTCTCCTCCTACTGTAAATATACAGTCAAAACCTGCTTGTTTTACATTTTCTACTGCTTTATACGATAAATCTCTATATACTACTTTTCCATCTTCTTCTACTGGATAATTAAATAAATTTGTACTATTTGATGCCCCTATAATTGTTCCGCCTCTATGAAGTAATCCTGATGCAGAACCATTTGATTCTAATTTAATATACCTATTTTCTAATAATCCCTTATATCCTTCTATATAACCATAAGCCTCAACTCCATACGTTTCAGCAGTTTTAACTATTGCACGAATTACAGCATTTAAACCAGGGCAATCTCCACCATTTGTTATAATAGCAACTTTTTTAACCATATTTTCCTCCTTCAACCCGTTTCCATATTATTATATCAATAAAAAAAATATTTACAAGTTATTTGTAAATATTTTTTTTATTTATTATTCTTCCCATTCCACAGCTCTTGCTCCGATTGCGGCACTCCAAGGAGAACCCGGAATTGAGTCAATAGCTTTGTGTATTTTTATTTTAGTCAAGCTCGAACAACCTTGAAAACAATTTTCATCAATCTTTGTAACACTAGCTCCTATACTCATATTTGTTACTTGTTTACAAGAAATTGCTTCGTAGTCTATTGTAGTTAAACCCGTTGGTAGAGTTATGCTTTTTACATTACTCGACCTATCACCATAAAAGCATCTATTGCCAAGTTTTTTTACATTATCTGGTACAGTCACACTCTGTTCATTTTTAAAATAACTAACCAGTGTTTGATTATCTTTACTTAATATCATTCCGTTGCTATCATCTACAATAAAATTATTGTTCCCACTAGCTATTGTTACATCTGTTACATATTTTGAAAAAAAGCCAGTTGATATAGAAGTTACACTAGAAGGTATCTCTACCTTTGTTACGTTAGAAAAATTGTTCAAAAATTCTAAAGGAAGACTTGTGACTCCGTTCCGGTATTTTAAAAGTGCCATTACTAATTGCTGCTGCATTTTCTAACATAAATATCATTAACGTTTTTGATTTGTTCATTAATATTCCTTGTTCTATTCCAAACGATTGATTCTCTTGCGATATTTCTATATCTCGTAGTTCCCTGCAACCGCAAAAAAGCAGACGTCGATATAGAAGAAACCTTTTTTGGTATAGTAATACTTGTCAAAAGTACACAATAACCAAATGCAGTAGCATCTATTTTTACTAAATTTTCACTTAATTCCACTGTTTTTAGTCCAGAACATTGATAATTTGTAATGTAAATGTAATATTTCTGTAAAATTGTAACATTTGTAATTATTT